>JAUNUA010000027.1:12908-16976 GCA_030538435.1 Brachybacterium sp. | reverse complement strand
GTTGGAACGTTTCCCGCCCTACGGGCGCTGCGGGGGTAGCGCTGGCCGCGCCGCCGAGCAGTCGCGCGCAGTCGCGCTCAGTCCCCGCCTTGCAGCTCGTTGTTCGCCGCGATCGCGCGTTGCAGGGCGTCCTCCAGACGGTCCTGGGCCTCGCCGTAGCGGGTCCAGTCGCCCTCCTCCATGGCCTGCTCGGCGTCGATCGCCGCCTCGTCCATGTCGGCGAGCGCCTGGTCCAGGCGCTCCTGCGGGGTGCCGTCGGCCGCCGGCGTCGTGGCCTCCTCCGCCGGGGTCTCCTCCTCGGTGGGCGTGGCCTCCGGGTCCTCCGTGGCGTCCGGCTCGATGTCGGCCTCTTCCTGGGCGAGGTCCTCAGAGGTCTCCGCCTCCGTGGCCCCGGCCTGCCCGGGATCGGCGGGGACGGCCTCGTCCCCGGCGGCGGCACCGGAGTCGCCCCCGAACACCTCGTCGAGTGCCTGGTCGAGGGTCGGCGCGAAGCCGATCTTCTCCCCGAAGGACACCAGCACCATTTGCAGCAGCGGGAACTGCGCACCGCCGCCGGTGGCGGAGGACTGGAGGTAGACCGGCTGCACATACAGCAGGCCGCCGCCCACGGGAACCGTCAGCAGGTTGCCGTTGATGACCTCGGAGTTGCCGGACTTCAGCAGGTTCAGCGCCTGGGAGACGGCGGGCTCGGAGTTGAAGGTCGCCTGCACCTGGCCGGGACCGTTCACCGGGTTCGAGGCCGGTAGGCGCAGCAGGGTCAGCCGCCCGTAGGAGTCGGCCGGATTCCCGGCCTCGTTCCCGGTCTCGGAGTCGACCGCGAGGAAGCCGGTGAGCACGTTCTGCCCCTGCTGCGGGATGAAGCTCGAGGACAGGGTGAAGCGCGGGGCGTCCTCGTCCGGCATCTGCATGGTCAGGTAGTGCGGGGGCTGTGGGGCCTGGTCCGCGGTGGTCCCGTCGGGGTTCTCCCCTGCCGCGATGGTCGGATCCGGCGGGATCTGCCAGAAGTCCTGGCGGCCGTAGAACTCGTCAGCATCGGTGACGTGGTAGGTCGACAGCAGCGTGCGCTGCGCCTTGAAGTAGTCGACCGGGTAGCGCAGGTGGCTCATCAGCTCCGAGCTGATCTCGTCCGCGGAGTGCAGAGCGCCCGGGAAGACCTCCTGCCAGGCCTGCAGCACGGGGTCTTCGGTGTCCCAGGCGTAGAGGGTCACCGAGCCGTCGAAGGCGTTGACGGTGGCCTTCACGCCGTTGCGCATGTAGTTCGCGCGGGAGTCCCGCAGCCCCTGGGTCTGGTCGGGGTTCGTCCGCGAGTCGTTGATGACCGTCGCCATGTCCAGGCTCTGGGAGTACGGGTACCGGTCAGAGGTCGTGTACCCGTCGATGATCCACACCAGCTCACCGTCGACCACAGCCGGCAACAGCTGGGAGTCCAGCGAGAGGAACGGCGCGACCTCGCGCACCCGCTGCTGGGGGTCGCGGTCGTACAGGATCTGCGACTCGTCGTTCAGGTAGCTGGAGATCACGATGTTGGGGTCGCGGAACTTCACCGCGTACAGCAGGCGGTTGAAGAAGTTCCCGACGCTCGGGCCACCGTCCCCCTGGAAGGTGTACTGGGTCTGGGTGCCCTCGACGCCCTGGCCCTCATCCTCGGCTGCGGCGGCAGCGCCCGTCGGGTAGTCGAACTCCTCCGGCGGAGCGCCCTCGGGTGCGCCGACGATCGAGTAGTCCGGCGAGTGGCGCCCGAAGTAGACGCGCTCCTCGTAGTCGCCGAGCGCGCCGCTGCCGGGTACGCCGGACTGCAGGAAGGCGGGCTCACCATCAGCATTGCGCCGATTGCCGTAGGCGGCGGCAACGCCGAAGCCGTGCGTGTAGACGATGTGGCGGTTCACCCAGGGCTCGTCCTGCAGCTCCATCTGGTCCGGCCGCAGCTCACGCACACCGATCACGGTGTCCTGCAGTTCCCCGTCGATCTCGTAGCGGTCCACGGACAGGATGTCCTCGAAGCCCCAGAAGCGGCGGTTCGCCTCGCGCTGCCCGAACGTCGGGGAGACGACGTCGGGATCCAGCAGGCGGATCTGCGCGGTGGTCGCGGCGTCCTCGCGCAGTGCCCCCGGCTCGGCATCGGTGACCGCCTCGTACTCGAGTTCGTCGACCTCCTCGATCCCGAAGGCGGAGCGGGTGGCGTCGATGTTGTGCTGGATGTACTCCTGCTCCAGGGCCCGCTCGTTGGGGTTCACCTGGTACTGCTGGATGAGCCACGGGTAGGCGGTGCCGACGGTGAGGGTCGCCAGGATCATCAGGCCCGCCCCGATGGCCGGGATCCGCCAGTCGCCCCGCAGGATCCACAGCACGAACACGGCGGCGACGATGATGGCCGCGATCGCGAGGATCGTCTTCGCCGGCAGGATGGCGTTGACGTCCGCGTAGGAAGCGCCGTCGAAGCGGGCGTGCTCGTTGTTCAGCAGTCCGTACCGCTCGACCCAGTGACTGACGCCGAGCAGCAGCAGGTAGAGGACGGCCAGGACGCCGAGGTGGCGACGCGCAGGGGTGGTGACCTCCAGGCCCCGGTCCTGGTCCCAGCTGAGGCCGCCGTAGACGAAGTGCGCGACCAGGGCGCCGATGATCGTGACCAGCACGATGAACCGGGCGAAGGCGATGACCAGGTCGATCATCGGCAGGGTGAACACGAAGAACGAGACGTCGTAGCCGAAGATGGGGTCGATCTGCCCGAAGCTCTGGGGGTTCAGGAACAGGTGCACCTCCTGCCAGCTGCGCGCCGCGGCCAGTCCCCCGAAGACGCCGATCACGATCGGCGCGATGATGGTGATGCCGCGGCGCAGCGGGTCGACGGCTGCGCGGAACTGCTCCAGCGCCTCTTGCTCGCGCGTCACCGGCGGGTAGAGCGGGCGCTTGGCATAGGCGATCCGCAGCGTGATGTAGAGCGGCACCGCGAAGGCGACCGCCCCGATCAGGAAGAGGATCGACTGGGTGACCCAGCGGGTCAGGAGCACGTCGGTGAATCCGAGCTGGTCGAACCACAGGTAGCGGGTCCACACCTCGGACAGGATCAGCAGCAGCACGATCAGTCCGCCGAGGATGCCGACGGTGATCGTCAGCGGCGACAGTCGGGGAAACCCGCCGCCCTGCCCGCCCGACGCCGTGCCACCGCGCCCGCCGGGGGTGCTGGATCCCCCGCCGGAGGCTCCGCCACCGGTCCCGGAGGATCCCCCGAAACCGGAGCCGAACAGCCCGCCGGGACCGGACCCGAAGAATCCGCCGCCGCTCGCGCCGGAGCCGTCCGCTCCGAAACGACCGTCGTTGTTCTGGTTGGATCCGGACTGGTCGCCGGTGGGGGACGAAGAGCTCACGAGGTCCTCACTGCTGCAGGGTGGGCTGCGGGGTGCGAACCTGTCCGGGGTCTTACGCGCGCGAGCAGCCTTCGTCGGCAGGCGAGTGCAGGACGGTCCCGTTACAGTGTTCGCGGGTCGCGCCGCACAGAGTGCGGCTCATCCATTCTGACAGGAGCGCGGACCCGGTGAACGCCAGAACACCTCACGACTCGGTCACGATGCCCGGGGATGACCCTGGGCAGGACCTGGATCCCCGCACCGCGGGACTGGCGGCCGCCGTCCTGGAGATCCGCCGCCACGTCGACGCCGAGGACCTCAGCCGTCCGCGCTGGTTCGCGCTGCTCCCCACCGCCCAGATGCTCGCAGCCCAGCCCTCCTTCGCGGCGCTCCTGGACGAGGCGACGGTCGCAGCGGCCACGGAGGACCCAGCGCACCTCACGCCCATCGAGCTGGAACCGGCCGGTGAGGTCTCCGATCCGCTCGAGGCCCTCGAGCAGGTCGCGTGGCCGGACATCGCGGTCGGCGGCGCGCTCGCGGTGGACCTCGAAGCCGCCACCTGGGAGCTCGCGGTGCCGGATTCGGCATCGCCTGCGACAGCAGAGACCAAGGCGCCCGCAGGGCTGACGGAGCAGACGCTCCGGGCCTTCGCCGCGGCGCTCGCGGACGGCACCACGTGGTCGGCGGCGGGCAGCCGCGGGCGCCGCGAGATGCGCGTCGGCCC
>JAUNUA010000027.1:8233-12808 GCA_030538435.1 Brachybacterium sp. | reverse complement strand
CCTCGCCCGTCGACGGTGTCTCACGAATGGTCTTGTAGTACCTCGAGGTGCCGAAGTTGAGGTCGTGGGCGACGGCGTCGGCTTGCAGTTCCAGCGAGAAGCCCTTGGCGCCCTCCCTGTCCTGGTACTCCGACGTGCTGAGGCGCCCCGAGACGATGAGCGGCTGCCCCTTGTTCACCGAGTCGAGGACGTTCGAGGCGAGACGTCCCCGGACCCAGACGGTGAGGAACTCCGGATCGCGCTCCACGAACTCGCCGGTGCGGCGGTCCAGGTACTGGGAGTTCACGGCGAGACGGAACGTCGCGGAGACGGATTCGTCGGCGTGCACGTACTTCTTCACATCACCGGCGGCGTTGCCCCGGGTGGTGGTGCGAATGTCGGGCATGGTGCTGTCCTTCCGGTCATGACCCGGCCGGCGACTCCGATCGGGCCTCCGGCACTCGCCGGATTGCCTCCAGCCTGGAAGGGCTCGCCGTTCGTCACCACCGCCGATGGCTGAGCGGTGGATATCCCCGACGTGGGGAGGAAAGGCGACGCGCTGCCCGGTCGAGACCGACCGGGGCGTGGCGCCCCCTCCCGCACACGACGTCGCGGCCGCCCCCGGTGACAGGGACGGCCGCGTCGTCGGTGCGTGGCGGCGGGCGCGAGACGCCCGGAGCCGCGTGCGATCAGCGGATCAGCAACAGATGATCAGGAGGGGAAGACCAGATCGGTCGCGGAGGCGTTCGCGCGGGTGAAGCGCTCAGCGACGTTCTCCCAGTTCACGATGTTCCAGACCGCCTCGACGTAGTCGGCCTTCACGTTCTGGTAGTCCAGGTAGAAGGCGTGCTCCCACATGTCCAGCTGGAACAGTGGGATGGTCGCGACCGGGATGCCGTTCTGCTGGTCGTAGAACTGCTCGATGACGAGGTTCCCGCCGCGCGGATCGTAGGCGAGGATCGCCCAGCCGGAGCCCTGGATGCCCAGCGCCGCTGCGGTGAACTGCTTGCGGAAGGCGTCGAAGGAGCCGAAGTGCTCGTCGATCGCGGCGGCCAGCTCACCGGTCGGCTTGTCCCCGCCCTCGGGCGAGAGGTTCGTCCAGAAGATCGAGTGGTTCACGTGGCCGCCGAGGTTGAACGCGAGGTCCTTCGACAGCTGGTTGATGTTGGCGAAGTCGCCGCTCTCGCGGGCCGCGGCCAGCTTCTCCAGGGCGGTGTTCGCCCCCTTGACGTAGGTGGCGTGGTGCTTGTCGTGGTGCAGCTCCATGATCCGACCGGAGATGGCCGGCTCGAGCGCCGCGTAGTCGTACGGAAGATCGGGAAGCGTGTATTCAGCCATGTCTTCAACCCTTTCTGGTGACCGGTCCGAGCGCGTGCAGCGCCCGGCACCCAACCATCCTGTCACGATCGCGCCGCACCCACCTGGGTGACCCCTGGACGGCTCGTACATCGAACGGCCTCCGGTTCGCGCGGGTGATCTCGACGGTCGGACCCCCGGGCCACAATGGGGCAGTGACCCCGACCGCACCGCAGGACCCGAGCACGAGCCCCACAACTCGTGGGCCGGACGATGTCCTCGACCTGTTCTCCCCGGCCACGGCCGCCTGGTTCCGGGAGTCCTTCGGCGCCCCGACCGCCGCGCAGGACGGCGCATGGCGGGCGATCCGCCGCGGCGAGGACGCGCTGGTAATCGCGCCGACGGGATCGGGGAAGACCCTCGCCGCGTTCCTGTCCGCCGTCGACGAGCTCGCCACGCCCGGCCAACGCACTGCGGAGACATCGGACGTATCGGACACGCGCGCAGAGACGGGGCGCGGCACCTCGGTCCTGTACATCTCGCCGCTGAAAGCCCTCGGCGTGGATGTGGAGCGGAACCTCACCTCGCCCCTCGTCGGCACCCGCCGCGCCGCCGAGCGCCTGGGGCTCCCCCACCGCGGCGTCACCGTGGGGGTGCGCACCGGTGACACCCCGCAGCCAGAGCGCCGCCGGCTCATCACCCATCCCCCGGACATCCTCATCACGACCCCGGAGTCGCTGTTCCTCATGCTGTCCTCCCAGGCAGCCGAGACCCTCACCTCCGTGCGCACGATCATCCTCGACGAGGTGCACGCGGTCGCCGGCTCCAAGCGCGGGGTGCACCTGGCGCTGTCGCTAGCTCGCCTGGACGCCCTCACGACGACACCAGCGCAGCGGGTCGGGCTCTCGGCGACCGTGGAGCCGGTCCAGGAAGTCGCCGCGTTCCTCACCGGGTCGGCGAGCCCGCGCCCGCTGGCGGTCATCCGGCCACCCTCGACGAAGCAGTGGGACCTCGCGGTGCGCCTGCCGGTGCCAGACCTCGGCGCGATCGAGCCACCCGCGGACGCGACCGACGAGGACGACGTCTCCGGCACCATCTGGCCGCACGTGGAACGCTCGGTGCTGGAGGCGATCCAGGCGCACCGCTCCACCATCGTCTTCACCAATTCGCGCCGCCAGGCGGAGCGCCTCACCGCGAAGCTGAACCTCCTGCACCGTCGGCGGACCGCCGCAGCACACCCCGCGGGCGATGACGGGCCGGCGGACGCGGATGAGGCCGAGGCCGAGGTCCCGGACATCGCCCGCGCCCATCACGGCTCGATGTCCAAGGAGCACCGCGCCCAGATCGAAGAGCAGCTGAAGGTCGGGGAGCTGCGCTGCGTGGTCGCGACCAGCAGTCTGGAACTCGGGATCGACATGGGGGCGGTGGACCTGGTGGTGCAGGTCGAGACCCCGTTCGCTGTCTCCTCGATGCTGCAGCGCATCGGACGCGCCGGGCACGACGTTGGCGCAGTTTCCCGCGGTCTCGTCCAGCCACTCCACAGCGCCGACGTGGTCCGGGCGGCCCTGGTCACCCAGGAGGCACTCGCCGGGCGCATCGAACCCTTGCAGATCCCCCGGAACGCCCTGGACGTGCTCGCCCAGCACACCCTGTCCGCCGCGATCACCGCGGACATCGACGTCGAGGACTGGTTCGAGCGGGTCCGCACCGCCGCCCCGTACGCTGCCCTCCCTCGCAGCGTCTTCGACCAGACCATCGACCTGCTGGCCGGCCGCTACCCCTCCACCGCCTTCTCGGAGCTGCGGCCGCGCCTGACCTACGACCGGGAGACCGGCACTCTCAGCGCACGGCCCGGCGTGCAGCGCCTGGTCACCACCAGCGGCGGCACCATTCCTGATCGTGGCCTGTTCCCCGTGCACATCGTTGCCGCGGAGGGCGACACCCAGGCCCGGCGCGTTGGCGAACTCGACGAGGAGATGGTCTACGAATCCCGCCGCGGTGACGTGATCACCCTGGGCACCTCCTCCTGGCGGATCGAGGAGATCACCCACGACCGCGTGACCGTCTCCCCCGCCTTCGGTCTCAGTGGGCGGATCCCCTTCTGGCACGGCGACGGGGTGGGGCGCCCCGCGACCCTCGGCCGGGCGCTCGCCACCTTCCAGGCGGACCTCGCCGGGGTTGATCGCGACGCCGCGGAGGACCGGCTGCGCACGATCGGCCTCGATGAGAACGCCCGCGGCGCAGCGCTTGCCTACCTCACCGAGCAGCTGGAGGCGACCGGGGTGGTCCCCGGCCCCGACCAGGTGCTCATCGAGCGGTTCCTCGACGAGCTCGGCGACTGGCGGGTGGTGCTGCACTGCGCGCTCGGTCAACGGATCACCGGCCCGTGGGCGCTGGCGGTCGGGGCCCGCGTGGAGGAGCGCTACGGCCTGGACGGCCAGGTGATGGCGGCCGACGACGGGATCGTGCTGCGCATCCCCCACGGGGAGGAGCCGCCGGGCGCGGACCTGTTCGTCTTCACGGCCGAGGAGATCGACGAGGAGGTCAGGCGCCTGGTCGGGACCTCGGCGCTGTTCGCGTCCCGGTTCCGTGAATGTGCGGCGCGGGCCCTGCTGCTGCCGCGCCGTGATCCGCGCTCCCGGGCGCCGCTGTGGCAGCAACGGCAGCGGGCCGCCGCGCTGCTGGACGTCGCGCGCCCCTACCCGCAGTTCCCGATCATGCTGGAGACCGCCCGGGAGTGTTTGCAGGACGTGTACGACCTGCCCGCCCTGACCGAGGTGATGCGCGGCATCGAGGGTCGCCGCATCCAGGTGCGGGAGGTGGAGACCACCGCCCCGTCCCCGTTCGCGCGCTCCCTGCTGTTCGGGTACCTCGCCCAGTTCATCTACGACACCGACGCGCCGCTGGCGGAGCGGCGCACTGCCGCGCTCGCGCTGGATCAGCGGCTGCTCGCCGAGCTCCTCGGCACGGTCAGTCTGCGGGAGCTGCTGGACGCCGAGGTGATCGAGGCGATCCACCTGCAGCTGCAGGGCCTCACCGAAGAGCGGGCCTTGCGGGACACCGAGGCTGTCGCCGATGCGCTCCGGCGCCTGGGACCGCTGACCCGGGAGGAAATCACCGCCCGGGGCGCCGGGACGCTCGACGTCGATGCCGCGGTCGTCGAACTCCTCGAGGCCCGCCGGGCCGTGGACCTGCGCATCGGCGGCGCCCGGCGCCTCGCCGCCGTGGAGGACGCCGGACTTCTGCGGGACGCCCTGGGGGTGGCCCTCCCGCCGGGCCTCCCGGCGGCCCACCTCACCG
>JAUNUA010000027.1:6835-8133 GCA_030538435.1 Brachybacterium sp. | reverse complement strand
CGTGACATCGAACCGGTCACCCCGCGCGCCTACGCCCGGTTCCTCGGCCAGTGGCAGCACCTGGTGCCGTACCGCGAGAACGGCAGGCGGGACCGGGCCACCTGGCGCGGCAGCGACGGTCTGCTGTCGGTCATCGACCAGCTCGCCGGGGTGTCGCTGCCGCTGTCCACCTGGGAGCAGCAGATACTGCCCGCCCGCATCCCGGACTACACGCCCGCGATGCTCGACGAGCTCCTCGCCGGTGGGGAGGTCACCTGGAGCGGGCACGGACGGCTCGGTGCCGCGGATGGCTGGATCCGCCTGCACCTCGCAGATGCGCTGGCCCTCGGCCTGGACTCCGAGCAGGTGGAGACGGCAGCTGGCGATCTCGACGACGGCTCCCTGACGGCCCGGTTGCTCGAGATACTGCGCTCGACACCCGGGGCGCTGCGCCACACCGACCTGCTGACCTCTCTGGCCGATGCGGGCGAGGCGGCGGGACCTGCCGAGGTCACCGAGGCGCTGTGGGACCTGGCGTTCGCTGGCCTCATCACCAACGATTCCTTCGCGCCGCTGCGGAGCCTCCTGCGGGGCCGCGCCCCCACCCGGGGCACCCGCGGGGCCTCGCGCAGCCGGCCCACCTCCCGTCGGGGCGCGGCGCGTCTGTCCGCCGCGATGCTCCGCGCCGGCGCCTCCACCCCCGCCGAGCTGGAAGCCGGGCCGGCCGGCGCCGGACGCTGGTCCGCGCTGCGGGTCCAGGCGGTCGACCCCGCGGCCCGCGCCGCGGCCGTCGCGACCCTGCTCCTGGACCGGCACGGCGTCGTGACCCGCGGGGCGATGGGCATGGAGGACATCCCCGGGTCCTTCGCGGCCGTGTACCGGGTCCTCTCGCAGCTGGAAGAGGCCGGGCAGAGTCGTCGCGGGTACTTCGTCGACGGCCTTGGCGCCTCCCAGTTCGCTCCGGCAGAGGCCGTGGACCTGCTGCGCGACCGCGACGCCGAGGACACCGCCCGGTCTGAGTCCGCGTCTCCGCGCAGCATTGCGCTCGCTGCGACCGACCCTGCGAATCCCTACGGAGCCGCGCTCCCGTGGCCGCCGTTGCCCGCGCCTCCGGCCGAGGGGCCCGCAGCCCGCCCGGCACGACGAGCCGGGGCCCTCGTCCTGCTGATCGACGGGGAACCCGCCGCGTTCGTGGAGCGCGGCGGGAAGTCCCTGCTGTGGTGGGCGGGCGACGAGCGGCAGACCCTCGCGGCGGAGCAGCTCGTCATCGCGATCCGTGACGAGGGACGCCTGGAGTCCCTCACGATCGAGCGCATCAA
>JAUNUA010000027.1:0-6735 GCA_030538435.1 Brachybacterium sp. | reverse complement strand
GGTTCCCGTGCCTGAGGGCGACACCGTGTGGCGAGCATGCCGACAGTTGGACGAGGCCCTCGCGGGAAAGGTCCTCACCCGGGCCGAGCTGCGCGTCCCGCGGCACGCGACCGCAGACCTCATCGGATGGACAGTCACGGAGGTCCGACCCCGCGGGAAGCACCTGCTGATTCGACTGGAGGCGCCGGAGGGAACTGGCGCCGATGCGCTCACTCTGCACTCCCATCTGATGATGGAGGGGATCTGGCAGATCGATGGGGAGCTGATGCGCGGCAGCGACCTCTCCGGCACCCGGCGCGCCATGCACACCGCACGCATCGTCCTCGAGGCCGCCCCGCCGGACGCTAGCCCCGATGATCCTGTGACACGAGCCATCGGGTTCGAGGTGCAGCAGGTGCGTCTGCTCCCTCGCCGCAGCGAGTCCGAGCTCGTCGGTCACCTCGGGCCGGACCTGCTGGACCCCGACTGGTCGACGGAGCTGCGCGATGAGGCCGCACGGAACCTCATGGCCGACCCTGACCGACCCATCGGCAACGCTCTGCTCGACCAGCGCCTGCTGGCAGGAGTCGGCAATGTCTACCGCTCCGAGCTGTGCTTCATGCGCCGCCTGCACCCCGCCGCGCCCGCCCAGGAACTCGACGATCCAGCGGGCATGGTCGACCTCGCGCAGCGTCTGCTGGAGCTGAACAAGGACCGCACCACCCGCATTACGACCGGCGGGATGCTCGGTCGTGACGGGGACCTGTGGGTGTACGGGCGCGCGGGACGCCAATGCCGACGCTGCCGCACCCGGCTGCAGCGCGGGGAGCTCGCCGAACCCGGCATCGAGGGCTCGGAACCTCGCGTGATCGTCACCTGCCCCCGCTGCCAGGGACCTGGGCCGCGAGCGACGCGGATCCCGTCGCGGGCGCGGAATCACTAGACTCGTCCCCGCGCCGTGACCACGCGAGGGACGCGCGGCGCATGCCTCCATAGCTCAATGGATAGAGCAACGGCCTTCTAAGCCGTCGGTTGCAGGTTCGAGTCCTGCTGGGGGCGCGAGCACCTTTTCTGAGATATTCCGGGGGACCAAAGGTGGTCTCCCGCTTACCACTCGACCGAGGAGAACCCGATGCAGGCTCCCCCCGCGCGGACGGCACTGAAGATGCTGGATCTCATCTACAACGCATCGACCTCCTCATCGGACAAGGGAACACGTTTCGAGCAATTCACCCAGTCGTTCCTCCAGACTGACCCGCTCTGGGCGGAGCAGTTCGAGCACGTGTGGATGTGGGATCAGTGGCCGGGAAAGTGGGGACACGACACCGGCATCGACCTGGTCGCCGAGCGTCGCGACGGCGGTCTGACTGCCATACAGTGCAAATTCTTCGACCCCAAATATCGGGTGTCCAAGGGGGACCTAGACAAGTTCCTCGCGGCGTCGGGTCGCGGTGGATTCACGGAACGCCTGGTCGTCTCCACCACGGCGCACTGGGGCACTAACGCGGAAGAGACGATCCGCGACCAGGCAGTTCCGGTCCGCCGACTCGGCCTGGAGGACTTCGAGGGATCCAGAATCGACTGGGCGGTTCTGGATCCGGATACCCCAACAGTCTTATCGCTAGCGGGTTCCTCGGGTTTGCGCCCCTACCAGCGCACGGCGATCGAGGATGTCACCGCCGGGTTCGCAGACCACGACCGCGGCCGACTCATCATGGCCTGTGGTACTGGCAAGACGTTCACGTCACTGCGGCTAGCGGAACAGTACGTCGGTGCGGGAGGCAGTGTCCTGTTCCTGGTCCCCTCGATCGCGCTACTGTCCCAAGCGCTGCGTGAATGGTCGAACAACTCGGAGGTAGGTATCACGGCAATGGCCGTGTGCTCGGATGCGAAAGCATCGCGCAGCCGCCGGACCTCCCAGGACTCGGCCGAGATCTCGGTGGTAGATCTCGCGCTTCCCGCGACGACGGATCCAGCGCGCCTAGCGGAACGGATGCGCAGCGCGCGGATCGACGGTTCGGGGATGCGGGTGGTGTTCGCGACGTACCAATCGATCGACGTGGTCGCTGAGGCACAGCGACGGGCGGATCTGGAGCCCTTCGATCTGGTGATCTGCGACGAGGCGCATCGAACAACGGGGGCGACGCTCACCGGAGTTGAAGAGTCGGCGTTCGTGAAGGTCCACGACGCGACGTATCTGCGGGCGGACAAGCGTCTGTACATGACCGCCACCCCGCGGATCTACGACGACGCCTCCAAGGCGAAGGCCGGCCGTGCGCAGGCCGTTCTGGCCTCGATGGATGACGAGGACGTGTACGGCCCGGAGTTCTACCGGCTCGGTTTCGGGGATGCCGTGTCGATGGGCATGCTCACCGACTACAAGGTGCTCATCCTGACGGTGAACCAAGACTCTGTGAACAATGCGCTGCAGGAGGCCTTCGCGGAGAACGGTGAGCTGTCCCTCGATGATGCGACCCGCCTGATCGGCTGCTGGAACGGACTCGCCAAGCGCGGAGATGCCGAACACTCCTTCGGGCTTGATACGCAACCGATGAAGCGAGCCGTGGCCTTCGCCCGCTCCATCAAGGACTCCAAGCAGGTGAAAGAGCAGTTCAACGAGGTCGTCTCCGCGTATGTGGAGAACCACGACGAGCAGAACGCTGCGGACCTGCTGCAGGTCGAGGTCGAGCACGTCGACGGCACCATGAACGCGATGGAGCGCAACGCACATCTGGACTGGCTGCGCGAAGCCACTCCGGAGAACCACTGCCGTGTGCTCACCAACGCGCGTTGCCTCTCCGAGGGGGTGGACGTGCCGAGCCTGGATGCGGTGATGTTCCTGAACCCCCGCAAGTCCGTGGTGGACGTGGTGCAGTCGGTGGGCCGCGTGATGCGCCTGTCGCAGGGCAAGAAGTACGGGTACATCATCCTGCCGGTGGTCGTGCCCTCCGGCACCTCCGCGGAGAAGGCCCTGGATGACAACAAGAACTTCCAGGTGGTGTGGGAGGTGCTGCAGGCCCTGCGCGCACACGATGAGCGGTTCGACGCGATGGTCAATAAGGTCGAGCTGAACCGGAAGCGTGACGACAAGGTCAACGTGATCGGCGTCGGCTTCGGCGGGGAGGATCCCGGTGAGGACGGCGCCCCGGCCGGCTGCGAGACGGCGCAGGGCAGGCTCGAGCTGCGCCTGTCCCAGATGGACTCGCTGCGCGATGCGATCTATGCCCGCATGGTCAAGAAGGTGGGCTCACGCCACTACTGGGACCAGTGGGCTAAGGACATCGCCCAGATCGCCCAGGCCCACATCGCCCGCATCACCGCGTTGGTGGATGACCCATCCACCACGGCGGCTGATCAGTTTTCGGTGTTCCTCGATGCCTTGCGGCGCAACCTGAACGAGTCGATCACTCGCGACGGGGCGATCGAGATGCTGGCCCAGCACATGATCACCAAGCCCGTGTTCGACGCCCTCTTCGAGGACTACGCGTTCACTGCCTCGAACCCCGTCTCCCAGGTGATGGACCGCATGGTGGATGCGCTGACCACCATGCACGTGGACGCAGAGGCCGCCTCCCTGGAGGGCTTCTACGAGTCGGTGCGACTGCGCGCGGCGGGGATCGACAACGCCGAGGGCAAGCAGAAGATCATCACCGAGCTGTACGAGAGCTTCTTTAAGAACGCCTTCGCCAAGACGGCGGATTCCATGGGCGTGGTCTACACGCCAGTGGAAATCGTGGACTTCATCCTGCGCAGCGTCGATGACGTGCTCACCAAGGAGTTCGGCCGCTCCATCAGTGACGAGGGCGTGCACGTGCTGGATCCGTTCACCGGCACGGGCACATTCATCGTGCGGCTGCTGCAGTCGGGCCTGATCAAGCCCGAGGATCTTGCCCGCAAGTACGCGAGCGAGCTGCACGCCAACGAGATCTTGCTGCTGGCGTACTACATCGCTGCGATCAATATTGAGACCACGTACCACGATCTGGCTGCCGCGACCGACGGGGTCGCTCTCGACGACGAGGCGTATGAGCCGTTCAGTGGGATCGTGCTTACCGATACGTTCCAGCTCACCGAGGACGGCGACCTGCAGGACGAGAGCGTGTTCCCGGCGAACAACTCCCGAGCCGAGGCCCAGAAGAAACTCGACATCCAGGTGATCGTCGGCAACCCGCCGTACTCGGTCGGCCAGACCTCCGGCAACGACGACAACGCGAACGTCAAGTATCCGACCCTCGATGCGCGCGTGCGGGACACCTTCGCGGCCCGCACGGACGCCAAGCTGAAAAATAGTCTGTACGACTCGTATATGCGCGCCATCCGGTGGGCGAGCGATCGCATCGGTGATGAAGGCGTGGTCGGCTTCGTCACCAACGGCGGTTGGATCGAGGGCAACACTGCCGCCGGCGTGCGCAAAACGCTGGCCGACGAGTTCAGCGCGATCTATGTGTTCAATTTGCGGGGCAATCAACGAACCGCAGGGGAGACATCCCGGAAGGAAGGCGGCAAAGTCTTCGGATCTGGGTCCCGCAACACCGTGGCGATCTTCCTGCTGGTTCGCACCAGCGGCCACGCAGGACCCGCCACGATCCACTACCGCGACATCGGCGACTACCTCACCGCTGAGGAGAAACTCGGGATAGTCGATGAGGCGATGCTCGAGACCATGCCGTGGCGGCCGATAGAGCCGAACCGCCACGGCGACTGGATCAACCAGCGCGACGAGGAATACCTAACATACCCCACCCTGGGCGATAACAAGGGCAAAGACACTCAGCCTGCAGCGTTTAGCGTCTACTCCAGCGGACTCAAGACCAACCGAGATGCGTGGGTTTACAATAGTTCCAGGGAGTCGCTACGCACGAATATCGACAAGTCCATATCGTTTTTCAACGCAGAGGTCGATCGAAAACTAAGTAAGCCGGAAGCTTATGAGCGTGATCTAGATCCCGTCAAGTTCTCATGGAACGACTTCGACCTCAGGTACTTCGACCGCGGAATAAAGCACGAATTTCACAATTCGGCTTTTCGGTTAAGCGCATACAGGCCTTTCAATTCGAGGCACGTATATTTTCATCGCTCTCTCAATAACTCAGTGTATCGTTTGCCGACCATTTTCCCCACCGCGAAGCACGACAATTACGGGTTCTACGTGACAGGTGTCGGCTCTGACAAGGAGTTCTCAGTCCTCGCATCACGCCTCGTTCCCGACCTCGCTCTCTGGGGGTCGTCGAACGGCCAGTTCTTTCCCCGCTACCGCTGGGAGCCCGTCGACGACGGCGCCCTCTCGCTGGATCTCGATGGTGAGGTCGTGGACGACTACCGCCGCGTCGACAACATCACCGACGGGTTCCACCAGCTCCTGAAGGATCGCTACGGGAGCGGAGCCACGAAGGATGACGCGTTCTTCTTCCTCTACGGCTTGCTCCACTCCCCCGAGTACCGGGATCGCTACGCCGGAGAGCTCAAGCAGATGCTCCCCCGGATCCCGAACGTCCCCGCGCCCGCCTTCGAGCAGTACACCGTCGCTGGCCGCGAGTTGTTCCACCTCCATGCCGACTACGAGGAGGCGGAGCTGTACCCATTAGAGGTCGTGGGCGGTGAGCAGCCGCCGCTCGGTGGCCCGGAGCAGACCGCGGACTACTACCGCGTCCAGAAGATCCGCTTCCCTGCGAGCCAGAAGGCAGCCGATACCCCCGAGTCAATGATCCTCAACTCTCATCTCACCGTGCGCGGTATCCCGGAGGCCGCCTACCGCTACCAGCTCGGCTCACGCTCTGCGATCGAGTGGGTGATGCGGCAGTACCAGGTCACCACCGACAAGGCCTCCGGCATTGTCAATGACCCGAACCAGTGGGGCATCGAGCACGGCAACCCCCGCTACATCCTCAACCTGCTGCAGAAGGTCATCACAGTGTCGGTGCGCACGGTCGAGATCACAGAGTCACTGCCCAGCATCCAAGCGACGAGCCAGGCATGAACTCTTTCGCGCACGCGGCACCATCGGTAGCGCCGATTGCCGAGCTGGGAACTGACGTGGTTCCCGTGCACGAGTTGATCTCATGGAGCAGCCTCAACATCCCTGACTATCAAAGACCCTACACCTGGAGCACTCAGAACATCCTCAGCCTGATCGAAGACATCCAGCGATTCAGCAGCGCCGAGAACTACAGGATCGGGACGGTCATCGTGCACCAGAACGGCAACACGCGCGACATCGTCGACGGCCAGCAGCGCTACCTCAGCTTCGGCCTTATCGCAATCGCCCTGAACGACCATCGCGATGACCTCCGTGACGACGTCCAACAGATGCTCAGCACAGCGTTGAAGGCACTGAGCATCCGCGCCCGGCGGGACGGAGTGAGCTCCCGTCAACTGCGTGAGAACTTCACTGCCGTGCGCGACTACATCGCCTCGTGGGCGCCGGACCAACGCCAGACGTTCGCCGCCTTCTTCCTGCTGCAGTGCTCCGTCGTGACTCTATCCGTCAGAGATCTCGATGCGGCCTTCCAGATGTTCGACTCCCAGAACACCCGTGGCCGGCCCCTCTACCCGAGCGACCTGCTCAAGGCGTACCACCTGCGCGAAGTCAGCCGAGGAGAAGACTCCCAGAGAGCACTCCTCGAATCGACCAAGATGTGGGAGCAGATCGATCCCCAGGAGCTCGACCACCTCTTCAGCGGCCTGCTCTTCCCGATCATCGAGTGGACTCGCGGGAAACGACTACCATCACGCGGTTTCAGCGCACACAATGTCGGT
>JAUNUA010000327.1 GCA_030538435.1 Brachybacterium sp. | reverse complement strand
CGGTGCACGGCAGGTCGGTGCACTGCAGGGCAGGCGTAAATCTACGGTTCAAGGAACTCGGCGGCGGCGCGACCCGCGAGCGCGGCGTAGAGGAAGGCCGACGGATCCTCATCGAGACCGCGGCCCATCGTGGACAGACGCACGGGAAGGGAGCGCAGAGCGCCGTCCAGTCCCTCCGCCGCGACCTCCCGCACGATGTGCTCCACCCCGCGTGACACCCCGGGTTCGACCACAGCAAATTCCAGCTGTTCCCAGACTCTCGCATGGAAGGGGCTGTAGCGGGCGTCGGTGGGCCCGAGGACCGGCAGGATGACCGGTGTGAAGGTGGCCCGCCCATAGGTAGTGGCGCTGTGATGGGAGAGACCACGATGGCGCGGCCGCGGATCGGCATCGGAAACGCGCAGGGTCGCAACCGGTCGCCCTCCCAACGCCGCGGCGGCGTGCAAGGCCTCCGCAGCCTCGATCCCGGAGAAACCCCACCCGGTTCCACTGCCGAGGTTCCCGGGCCCCTGGACCGCCACCGCGACATCGGCCTCCACCACGTGACGGGCAGCGAGCAGCGCCGAATGCAGGGTCACCGCCTCGAGGTCGCCACCGAAAGCCTGACCCGCGCTGATGCACGCCTCGAGCAGTCCGTGCTCGCGCAGCGCGCCGATACTGCGGGAGTAGGCAGCCGGGAGTGAGGCGCCATCGGTGTGGACGTAGGCGATCCGTGCCGTCGGCCGGTCCGCCCGGACTCCGGCGACGATCGCCGGGACGGAGGAGTGCAGATCCGCGACCACCACCGGCATCCCGTCGATCCCCTCGGCCCGCTGCATCACGGCATGGTGGGTCGAGGCGGGATCGTCGACCGCATCGACCATCACCTGCACGGGGGTGTAGCGCAGCTTCACCATGTGGCCCTCGCCGGTGGGCGCGGGCAGATCCTGCGGATCGACGTCGGGGCGTGCCACGACCAGGGCGTCCCCACCGGTGCCGAGTCCGCGGCGCAGGGCGTTGGTGTTCAGGAGCACCTGCTCGCCGACCTCGGGGCACCCGGTCAAGTGGTCGTAGGCGAGCGCCCGCAGTGATTCCTCGCCGCTGCGGACCTGCAGCCGGGCGACGCCTGTCCATCCCCCGAGGGTGGCCTCGACCGTGGCCCGTTCCCAGCGCATCATGTTCGTCAGCCTAGGCGCTCCGGATACGCTGGTCCCGTGCCAGCTCCCCGCGGTGTCGAACGACTCCTGAACGTGATCATGACCATCGGGTCCCGTCGGCGTATCACCCGCGAGATCCTCTTCCAGGTCATCCCGGACTACGTCGCAGCGCCCGGGGTCGACGCCGCGGAGCGCATGTTCGAGCGCGACAAGGCGGACATCCTCGCCCTCGGCTTCCCGCTGCGCACCGAGCCCGACCCCATCGAGGCGGACCTCGTCTACTACCGGATCGATGCCCCGGACCAGGTGGCCCCGCTCGAGGTCTCCCGCGAGGAGTACACCGTGCTTCTCGCCGCATCCCGCGCCTGGGACGATGCCTCGGCCGGGGGAGCAGCCCGCCGGGTACGCGCCAAGCTGCTCAGCCTCGGCCAGGAACCGGATCCCGACCTCGCCCGCACCACCCCCCACGGCTCCGTCGAGTCCCTGCCCGTGCTCTCCCCCCTGCTGGAGGCGGTGAGCTCCGGGCGCTCCGTGTCCTTCCGCTACCGCACCACCCGCGGGAACCTCGCCGAACGCACCGTCGAGCCCTGGGTGGTCGGCGTCGTCACCGGGCACTGGTACCTGCTGGGACACGACCTCGATCGCGATGCCGAGCGACTGTTCCGCGCCTCGCGGATCGAGTCCTTCCCGCGACTGCGCATCGCTCGCCGCCATCCCGTCCCCCCGGACGTCGACCTCGCGGCCACCGTTGCACGCGCCGAGGGTGACCCCGACGACCACGGCGCTGCACGCCTGCACCTCGAACCGTTCAAGGCTCTCGCTCTGCGGCGCAGTGTCGGCGCGGACCTGGAGGCCACGCGGATCGACCTGCCAGCGACTGATCGTCGGGCCGCCAGGCGCGCAGTCCTGGCCGAATCGCGCTGGGCGACGCTGCTGTCCCCGGTCTCCTGGCGCGAGGAGCTCGCCGTCGTCCTCGAGCAGATCGCGCAGGCACATCGTGACGCGCCCGCGGTCGATCTGGGCGACCTCCTCTCCACCTCGAGCCCTCGGACCGCTCCCACCATCCCCGTACGCCCCAGCGGCACGGACCACCTGTCC
>JAUNUA010000326.1 GCA_030538435.1 Brachybacterium sp. | reverse complement strand
GGCGGTGCTGCGGTACGCCCGGGCGCTCGGGGAGGTCGCCCGGGAGGACGTCGCCTCGATCTCCCTGCCCGCCGGGGACGGGACCGATCAGGCGGCACCGTCTGACGACGTGCTGGTGATGCGGGCCGTGGTGGGCATGGTGGCCTTCGACCGGCTCGCGAGGATCCTCCGCTCGCTCGGCCATGCCTCCTACTCCATGACGGGCGCCGCTACGGGGCAGGAGCGGGGCCGCTGAGCCCAGGGAAGCGGGCGCTCAGCCGCGGACGACGACAGCACCCGGGCCGGCAAGGCGCAGCTGCTCACCGCTGCCCTCGGTGCCGAAGGCGACGAGCACCTCGCCGGTCGCTCCCAGCGCGCCGGTGACCTCTACAGCGTCCTCCCCGCGATGGGCGAGGACGCTGATGGTGCCGCGGCGCAGGACGACAGTCTCCTCGCCGAGGATGTCCACAGCGGTGGACCGCAGGTCCGGGTCGGCCAGGTCCGGTTCTGCGTGGCGCAGCCCGATCAGCGTCCGGTACCAGGTGAGCATGCGCGTATGCGGGTCCTGCTCCCGCTCGGACCAGTCCAGGATGGAGGCAGTGAACGTCGAGTCCGCCTGCGGGTCCGGGACCGCATCCGCCCAGTCCATCTGCGCGAACTCCTCGGTGCGCCCAGCGGTGACCAGCCTCCCGAGCTCCTCCTCGTGATCGGTGAAGTAGGTGAAGGGAGTGCTCGCGGCCCACTCCTCCCCCTGGAACAGCATCGGCGTGGCCGCGCCGAGCAGGATCAGCGAGGCCGCTGCGGCCTGCTGACCGGGGCTGAGGGAGGCGTGGATGCGGTCGCCCGCTGCGCGGTTGCCGATCTGGTCGTGGTTCTGCAGGAAGGCAACGAAGGAGTGCCCGTCATAGGCGGTACTCGCCGGGTCCACCGGGGCGCCCCAGATGCGGTCGCGGAAGGTGGAGAAGGTCCCGTCGTGCTCGAACATGCGGGTGAGGGTCCTCGCGAGGACGCGGGCGCTGCCGAAGTCGACGTAGTAGCCGGCGCGCTCACCGGTGACCCAGGCGTGGACGGCGTGGTGGATGTCATCCGCCCACTGCATGTCCATCCCCAGGCCCCCGCGGCTCGTGGGGGTGACGGTCACGGGGTCGTTGCGATCGGATTCGGCGATGAGCAGCAGGGGCCTGGAGATGTCCGACTCCATCGCGGTGACGGCGTCGGCCATCTCGGCGAGCAGATGCGTCTGCGAGTCGTCCTGCAGCTCGTGCACCGCGTCCAGGCGCAGCCCGTCGAGGTGGAAGTCGACCAGCCACTGGCGGACAGCGCCGAGGATGAAGGTGCGCACGTGCTCGCTCCCCGGGGCGTCGAGGTTCACGGCGCTGCCCCAGGGCGTGTGGTGGGCATCGGTGAAGTAGGGGCCGAACATCGCCAGGTAGTTGCCGTCGGGGCCGAGGTGGTTGTAGACCACGTCGAGGACGACGCCGAGACCGCGGGCATGGGCGGCAGCGATGAAGCGAGCGAAGGCCTCCGGACCGCCGTAGGCCTCGTGGGTTGCGTACAGGTTCACCCCGTCGTATCCCCAGCCGCGCCGACCGGGGAACGCGGCCACGGGCATCACCTCGACGGCGTCCACGCCGAGGTCCACCAGCGCGTCCAGTCGCTCGATCGCGGAGTCGAAGGTGCCGCCGCGTCCGTCGGGGCCCGCGGTGAAGGTGCCGACGTGCATCTCGTACAGCACCGAGCCCCGCAGGTCCTTCCCCTGCCAGTCGTCGTCGACGAGGGCGGCCAGGGCGCCCGGGTCGACCACCTCGCTCGCAGCGTGCACGCCATCGGGCTGGGCGAGGGAGCGGGGGTCCGGCAGCCAGGGACCGTCCCCATCCAGACGGTAGGCGTAGCGCGTGCCGGGAACGGCCGGCACCCCGTCGAGGCGGAACCACCCCGAGCCGTCAGGATCCGCCGCCAATGCATGCGCCTGCTCGGTGGCGTCACCGTGCCCGCCCAGGCGGATCTCCACGGTGGTGGCGTGCGGCGCCCACACCTCGTAGGCGCGGTAGTCGCGGGCAGCGGGGGTCGGGTGAGAGCTCACGCGGTCTCCTCCAGCAGAGATGTCGGCATCAGCAGGGAGACGGGATTCTCGGCGAGCAGCTCGGCGAGGCGGACGTCGCCGCCGTCGACCTCGGCCCCGGTGAGCAGATCCCGCCAGCGTCCGGCGGGCAGCACCACCCGGGCGTCGCCCCAGCCTCCGCGGTGGGCGAGGCCGA
>JAUNUA010000325.1 GCA_030538435.1 Brachybacterium sp. | reverse complement strand
TCCAACGAGGAGGCGCCGATCTCCGACATCAGCGTCGAGGAGCCGACCACCGAGGATGACTACACCGCCGAGGTCCCGGTGACCTTCACCGTCGGCGACGAGGAGATCGACACCGACGTCGCGGTCAGCAGCTACTCCGATTCCTGGGTGCTGCAGCGCGGCGCGATCAACGTCTATTCCAGCTCCACAGGATCCATGGACACCGCGGTCAACGGGATCGACAACGGCACCGACGACATCAACGTCTTCTGGGGGACCTACGTCGAGCTCGAGGTCCTGGAGGACAACTACACCTACGGCGATGACGCCGGCACCGTCATCGACGACACCCTCTCGCAGAACCTCGACGTCAGCCTCGCCCTGACCGAGGACGCGGAGGAGGAGTGGCGCAGCGTGATCGTCGACGAGATCGAAGCCTGCCTCGACTCCGGCGAGATCGAGCCCGGCTGCGGCCTGGACCTGCCCTCGGAGATCGACGGGGACTCCATCGAGGAGGGCACGGTGGACCGCTCGGTGGACAGCTCCACCCAGCAGTCCATCGACACCATGGAGCCGGAGCTGGACTACGCGAACCCCAATCTGGTCTCCACCTACGTCTACGCCTCCGTGGACACCGTCGCGGAGTTCTCCGACGGCTACACCTACTCGGTGCACGGCGGGGGGACCTCCCTGGGCACTCCGGTGGTGGATATGACGGCCGATGAGCTGGAGGTCGTCTGGGAGTGAGCTGAGGAACCTGCTCTACACTCAACAGCGTGACCGACCACGCCCGTCATCAGTCCGCATACTCTTCGCCCCCCTCCTCCGGTGCGCCCACCGGTGAGGAGGTCATCCAGACGCTCCCCTGGAGGTGGGGAGCTCAGGGACGCATCTTCATCATCGGCGGACTGGGGTTCATGTTCGACGCCTGGGACGTCGCGCTCAACGGAATCCTGATCCCGCTGCTCAGTGCGGAGTGGGACCTGGCGCCGTCGGACGCGGCGTGGATCGGCACCTCCAACCTCATCGGTATGGCCGTCGGCGCGGTGATGTGGGGGACGATCGCCGATCGGATCGGACGGAAGAAGGCCTTCGCCTGGACGCTGCTGATCTTCTCGGTGTTCACCGTCGCCGGGGCGATGACCAACGACCTCACGTGGTTCGTGCTCTTCCGATTCCTCGCCGGCGTCGGGTTGGGCGGCTGCGTGCCGGTGGACTACGCGTTGGTCGGGGAATTCACCCCGGCGCGCCACCGGGGCAGGGTGCTCACGGCCATGGACGGGTGGTGGCCCATCGGTGCGGCGCTGGCCGGGTTCGTCTCAGCGTGGCTGGTGGGTACCTGGAACGACTGGCGTCTGCCGCTGCTGGTGATGGTGCTGCCGGCGCTGCTGATCTTCTTCGTGAGGCTGTTCGTCCCGGAGTCGCCGCTGTATCTGATACGACAAGGCAGACTCGCCGAGGCTCGGCGGGTGATCGACGATCTGGTCGAGCGCACCGGTGCGCCGCGACGGGAGTACCGGCTCGAGGCCACCGAGCGCCCGGCCGGGCTGACGCTGGGATCCCTGGGGGAGCAGCTGAAGCTGGTGTGGGCGCACAGCTGGCGGATCACCACCGCCGCGTGGGTGATGTTCCTGGCGGTGATGACGGTCTACTACATCGCCCTGCAGTGGATGCCGCACTTCCTCATCGAAGCCGGCTACGAGCAGTCCCGGGCGTTCATCACCTCGGCGGGGATGGCCGCGGTCGGGCTGGTGGGTGTGCTGATCTCCACCGCGTTGGTGGAGCTGACCGGGCGCAGGGCGCTGCTGGCGGTGACCGCGCCGATCGCCACAGCCACCCTGGTCGGTCTGGCGCTGGTGATGGACGTGCCGACTCTGGTGCTCGTGCTGGTGCTGACCTTCGGGCTGATCATCCAGATCAGCATCCCGGTGCTCTACACCTACGTCTCCGAGCTGTATCCGACACACCTGCGGGGCTCGGGCTTCGGCTGGGCGTCGACGGTGTCCCGCATCGGGGCGGGCATCGGCCCGCTGCTGTTCGTCGCTTGGCTGGAGCCGACCCTGGGGTTGGCCGGGGCGTTCACGGTGTGTCTGGTCGGCGTGGTGATCGCAGTGGTGGTGATGGTGCGTCTTGCGCCGGACACCACGCGTGAGCATCTGACCTGAGCGGGCGGGTCGGGGGTCTCTTCTGTGGTCTCGGCGTCACTCAGCTACGAGGGTGGTTGGGGGGTCCGGTGTAAGGGACCCCCCAACACCCCCGGGGTTTG
>JAUNUA010000324.1 GCA_030538435.1 Brachybacterium sp. | reverse complement strand
ACGAAGGGGACCTGGATGGCCCCCCAGACCGCGATGGCGGCCTAGTGCCTTCACGTGGGGCGGAAAACATTCCATGGTGTGGAACGTTTTCGGCCCCATGCGGGCCGCATCGAGGGCTGCGGGGACGGGACGGGCCGCATCGAGGGCTGTGTGGAACGTTTCCTGCCCCATGCGGACCGCGTCGATGGCCGGTGACGAGCCTGGTCTTGACCGCGCCCCTCGTCAGCCGGCGGTCGTGATCGAGTCGTCGTCGATACCGGCGGCGCGGCGGGCCGCCAGGCGATCCCTCTGCGGCTCCACCGTGTACTTGGGGTCCTTCGCGGAGGCGTGCCCGGCGTCCATCACGGCGAAGCGGGTCAGCGCCGAGGACGCTGCGAGTGCCAGACCACTGGCCACAGCGATGGCGCGGGACTTCCCGGCGAACAGGGATCCGATGCCGCCGGCGATGGTCAGGCCCTCCGCCCACTTCAGCATCTTCCCGGGCCGGCCCTTCTTCAGGGGCTCGACCTCCACGGGATGCATCCGGTGCTTCATCAGGTTCGAGGCGAACAGCTCGGTCGCGACGCTGAGACGCGTGAGGTTCCGAGCCGGACCTGCTTCCCGCACCGGGGTGAGGATCATGGCG
Source organism: Brachybacterium sp. (assembly GCA_030538435.1). Classification (GTDB taxonomy): domain Bacteria; phylum Actinomycetota; class Actinomycetes; order Actinomycetales; family Dermabacteraceae; genus Brachybacterium. Next base: position 1,624 of record JAUNUA010000324.1, on the reverse strand, counting down.
ATACCGCCCGCGGCAAGCCCCGCGGAGGAGACGAACACGAACGGCAGGTCGCGCCGGCCACCGGCCCAGGTTGGCACCGAGGTGGAGGACAGCAGCACCGCGGTGTACGCGGCGAGCGGCCCACCGAACAGGCCGGCCTGGACCGATGCGGGACCCTCCAGGGCACGGGACAGCGGGCGCAGCGGCCCGATGGGCAGGCGCTCACCGAGCAGACGGTCGACCTCGACGGCGCCGGTGACCCCGGCCCCGAGCCCGTAGGCTGACAGCAGCCAGGTCCCCAGGCTCATCGGGCTCGTCAGCTTGATGGTCCGCAGCATGTACAGGAACCGGGTGGGCTTCCCCAGGTCCTCGATCAGGCAGGCGGTGCCGACGCCGAGCGCCGCGAGAGCGGTCAGCCGCACGTTCCGGCGCAGGATCGGTCGATCGGTGAGATCCGCGCCGACGCTGAGGATGCCGGAGGCTCCGGCGACGCCGCCGACGAACAGGTAGGTGGAGATCGGCCAGCCCCACGGGGGGGACTTCACGATCGGGCGCCCGTAGTAGGAGGAGAACTGGACGTCGTCCACCATCGGCACTTCGCGGGAGCCGTCGTCCCCGCCGCGCCCGCGCCCCATGCCGATCCCGGAGCCGGGTCGGCCGACCTGGATCGGCGGTCCTTCCCGTCGGCGTCGACGCCGGGGCTTCTCCGGCCCGCGGTAGCTGTCGTACTCGGACGGGCTCATCGGCGTCCTCCGGTGAAGGCGAGTGCGGTGGCGGCGACGAGACCCAGGGCGGCGAGCCCTGCTCGCTGCCACAGGTAGGGCGCCTCGTTGGTGGGGACCCGGGGGTCAGGCGGCAGGCCGTACACCTCCGGCTCGTCCAGCAGCAGGAACACCGAGCCGATCCCGCCGACCCCGTCGTTGGGGTTCGCCCCGTACAGGCGCGCCTCGGTCATGCCCTTGTCGTGCAGCTCGCGCACCCGCGCCTCGGCGGTCGCGACCATCTCGTCGTGGTCCCCGTACTTGATGGAGGTGGTGGGGCAGGTCGCGGCGCAGGCCGGGACCTGTCCGTCGACCATCCGGTCGTAGCACAGGGTGCACTTGTGGGCGGTGCCCTTCTCCGGCACCTCCTCACGACCACCCGGCGTGGTGATGGTGCCGTCGTCGCGGCGCTCGATGACGCCGAAGGGGCAGCCGCCCACGCAGGTCCCGCAGCCGTTGCAGATGTCCTGCTGGACGACGACGGTGCCGTACTCGGTGCGGAACAGTGCACCGGTCGGGCACACGTCCAGGCATCCGGCCTTGGTGCAGTGCTTGCAGACGTCCGAGCTCATCAGCCACCGGAACTCGGGGGTGTCCGGCGGGGTGGTGTCCGTCCCGGTGAGGTCCGCGGGTTCCCCCGGGCGGGAGGTCCCGCACGGGCCGTCACAGCCGGACGCTGCTGCGGGCGTGTCCTTCGGGCCGATGGTGGGCATGCCCAGACCGATCAGCTTCCGCCCGGATTCCCGCGCCTGGGCGATGCGCTCCTGGTCCTGCTCGATGAATGCGACATGCCGCCAGGTGTTCGCGGACAGCTCCCCGGTGTTGTCGAAGCTCGACCCGAGGATCGTGAGGTCGCCGTCCTGCGGATTGCGGTTCCACTCCTT
>JAUNUA010000323.1 GCA_030538435.1 Brachybacterium sp. | reverse complement strand
GCGGTAGATGAGGTTCAGGTGGTTCTGCATCGAGATGAACTTCGTCCACCCGTTCGCCTCTGCGACGTTTTGCGCGGTGAGGAACTGCCAGGCGAACATGGCCGAGGCGCCCAGGTAGCGGACCTTCCCGGCGCGCACCGCGTCATCCAGCGCCCGCATCGTCTCCTCGATTGGGGTGTCGTAGTCCCACCGGTGGATGATGTACAGGTCGATGTAATCGGTGCCCAGCCGCCGCAGGGATGCGTCGATCTGCGCATGGATGGCCTTCGCGGACAGGCCCGCGCCGTTCGGGCCGTCGTGCATGCGCCCGTGGACCTTGGTGGCCAGCACGATCTCGTCGCGCCGCGCGTAGTCGACGAGGGCCTTGCCGAGGATCTCCTCGCTGCGCCCGAGGGAGTACACGTTCGCGGTGTCGAAGAAGGTGATGCCCGCGTCCAGGGCATGCTTGATGACGGGTCGCGACTCGTCCTCCTCCAGCACCCACGGGTGGATCCAGCGGTCGGGATCGCCGAAGCCCATGGCTCCCAGGCAGATGCGGGAGACCTCCAGTCCGGTGCGTCCAAGCCTCGTGTATTCCATCGTCTGCCCCTCTGCCCTTCTGCTCGAGTACCTCAGCGCCTCAGCGCCTGCCCTTCTTTCCCCGCTTCTGCGGCGGGAACTGCTCCAAAGCGGCCTTCTCGATCCGGCGCAGCGCACGCCGATCGCCCCAGGCGCCGATGATGCCGCCAAGGCCGGGGACGGCCTTGCCGAACAGACGCACCGAACGCAGACCGAAGCGCCGCAGGATGCGAGCGCCGATGGCCCGTGCCACCGCGGTGGACGGGGATGCGGGCATGCGCTTCGCGACCTGACGCGCCGCGACCCCCGCGACCGGGCCGAGGCCCACGTTCTTCAGGACGTCGTCGGCCTCCTCCCCCACCAGGGTGGCGAGCACGCGGGTGCGGATCTCCTCGTCGTCGATGTCGTAGCCGCGCACTGCCGCGATCGCCGCCACCATGCGGGTCGCCTGCACGTAGAACTCCACCACGTTGCCGGGCAGCATCACCGGCAGCGTCACGAATCCGCCGAGGCCGGTCAGGAACCCGCCGACCGTCACGCCCCGCCGATGCGAGCCGACGATCCGCCGAATCGCGCGGTCCTCGTTCTTCCCGCGCCCCTTGGACGCGGCCTTCGCGACGTCCGCTGCGGAGGAGAAGGCCAGCCGGCCGTCGATCCCGATGTCGCGGAACGACTCGACCATCCGCTCCAGCGCACCGCCGTCGCCGCGTCCGGAGCGCGCTTCCTTCAGCGCCTCCCGCGTCGTCTTCTCCGTCTGCTGATCCCGCTTCGGCCTGCTGAAAATGCCCATGTCGTTTCCTCTCTCACGCCGTGGACGGCCAGCGCATCGACCCGATGATGCCGGGCGGCACGCGAGCCGCGTCCCCCCGATCATTGCGCATCGGAGGCCGGGAGCACACGGCGCGGGGTGAACCGACCACCCGGTCGGCGCCCGTTTCCGGCGCTGCGGAGGAGTGCGACGACCAGGTGCTCAGGCCCCGAACAGCGCCGCGCCCGGCTCCAACCGATGCCCCTCGGCGAGACCTCCCAGATCCGTGGCATCGAACCCCAGATGGTCCAGCAGCTCGGCCACGCGTGCCCGAGCGCGCGCGTCGTCGCCCGCCAGGACGATCGCCCGACGGTCATCTGCGGACGACGGGCGGGCATGGTCCTCCACGTCGTGGTAGCCGATGTGGTTCAAGGACTTCACGACGTGGGAATCCCGCAGATGCGCGGCGAGCACTTCGCTCGAGGAAGCGCTCCCCACCTGGCAGGGTCGCCCGACGGTGAGCCGCTCCCGGGCCCGGGCGAGGCTCAGGTGGTCCGCGTCGCCCCATGGATTGGTGGCGTCCACGACCACCGCGCCTGCGAGGGCCTGCGAGTCGAGCTCGAAGGCGGCGCTCAGCGGCACGGTGAGAACGACGACGTCGCTGCGCCGAGCGAGGTCCGGCACCGTGGTGGTGACGGCCCCGGGCAAGTGGTCCCCCGCGGTCATAGACCGCCCCGCGACGTGCACCCGAAGTCCCCGTCGGAGGGCCTGGCGGGCGAGCGCCGTCCCGATCCGACCCACGCCGATGATGCCGACGCTGCGCACCGCGGGCACCGCCCCGACCGTGCGCCCCTGCGTGTGCGGACCGTCCCCGGGGCGAGCCACGCCCCGCCGCTCCGGGATACCAGCGGCCGCACGCAGCACACCGCGGGCGAGCCGGTCGGCC
>JAUNUA010000322.1 GCA_030538435.1 Brachybacterium sp. | reverse complement strand
CCGTCAACTGCTCGGTGTCCCCGAAGGACGCTCCGAGGGCGAGAACACCGGTCTCCGCGGACTCGGGGGCGGCCTCCTCGGCGACCTCGACGGTGGTCGCGTCGCGGCGCGGCTCCCCGCCGGGCAGCTCGGCCACAGCACCCCCCGCGGCCTCGACATTGGCGCGGGCGACGGTCTGCGCGGTCGGATCGTCCTCCCCGTCGGGGTCGAGGAGGAGCGTGATGGGGCCTCCCGCGTCCTCGGCGGTGCTGACATCGGGCAGGTCGTCGGCAGCGCCGTCGGCGTCGGGGTCGACCTCGAGGACCTCGTAGTTCTCGCCGAGCGCCGTGACGTCCGTGCCGGGGGCGACGACAAGGATCTCGACGCCGAGGCGGCTCAGCTCGTCGAGGACGGGCTGGTCTGTTCCGAGCAGCAGCGGGATGTGGGCCGTCCCGGCGAGGGCGGCGAAGGACTCGACCGTCTCCGGGGAGGCGAGGAGGACGATGTTGGCGCTCTCGAAGAGCACCGAAGTGGCCTGCACGGCGGTCTCCGCGGGATCATCCCCCGGCAGCACCGAGGTGGCGGGGCCTCCATCCACGAGGCCGATGGACGGTCCCGCGCTGGCGCCGTTCCCGCCGCCCGCGTCACCGTCGCCGTCGGTGCAGGCGACGAGCGCGCCACCGAGGACGAGGGCGGTCGCGGCGCCGAGGCCGCGTCGGGACAGGAGGATGCGGCGGGTGGTGCGGGTCCGGGCTGCACGGGGTCGAGGAGTCACATCGGTGACCTTATCTCTCGGGTGCCTCCGATTCACTCGGGCGCGTCGCCGCGCTCGCCGGTCGACGAAACTCCCGGCTTCGTATGGTGAGGTTGCTCCATGTCATGCCGTCGGCCCAGCGGCACCACTGATCGCGCCGCCCCGGAGGAGCTCTCATGACCTGGTCCATCACAGCCCGTTGCCCGGAGACCGGGAATGTCGGCATCGCTGTCTCGACCTGCCTGCCCGCGGTCGGCTCGCTGTGCCCCTATGTGCGGTCGGGCGTGGGCGCGGTCGCGACGCAGTCGTTCGTCAATCCGTTCCTGGGGTCGCGTGGGCTCGCTCTGCTCGAGGAAGGGCTCAGGGCGCCAGAGGTCATCGGAGACCTGGTGGAGTTCGATACCGAGCGCTCTCTGCGGCAGATCGCGGTGGTCGACCGGGAGGGAGTCGCAGCGGCATTCACCGGGGAGGACTGCCATGGGTTCGCGGGGCACATGCTAGGGGACGGTGTGGCGGTGGCGGGGAACATGCTGGTCGGCGAGGAGACGCTGTCGGCGTCGCTCGCGTCGTTCGTGGACAGCGCGGGCGAGGATCTTCCCGAGCGTCTGCTCCTCGCGCTGGAGTCGGGCCAGGCCGCCGGTGGGGACAAGCGGGGGCGTCAGTCGGCCTCGCTCACGGTGTACGCCGATCAGGAGTATCCACGCGTCGACCTGCGGGTGGATGAGCACGCAGATCCGGTGACGGAGTTGCGCCGGGTGTTCACCGTCGCCAGTGACCAGCTGTTCCCCTTGCTGGAGATGCTGCCGACCGCGCAGGATCCCGCCGGGACCTTCGATGCCGAGTCGTTCCGCTCGGAGGGGAGCCCGGGCGCTCCCTGATCCTCGTGCTGCCAGCGGGCGCGGCGGTCACCAGGACAGTTCGCGGCGGGGCCGGACCTGGATCTCGGTGAGCTGGACGTCGTCCGTGGCGGTCACGGCGGAGATGATCGCGCGGGCGACGGAAGCAGCTTCGATGAGCTGGTCCCGCGGGACGTCCCCGGTGAACATGGGGGTGTCGGTGGGCCCGGGGAAGACGGAGGTGACCCGGACGCCACGCTCCTCCTCATCGGCCCGCAGGCCGTTGGCGAGGGCGCGCAGGGCGTGCTTGGTGGCGCCGTAGACGGTGTTGCGCGGGGTGGGGACGATTCCGGCGCCGGAGTTCACGAGCACGACGGTGCCGCGGCTCGTCCGCAGTGCGGGCAGGGCACGCCGGATGAGTTCTGCTCCGGAGATGACGTTGAGGGTGAACGCTTGCGTCCAGTCCTCGATGGTGGCGTCCTCGACGGTGCGCGCGGAGGGGCTGATGCCGGCGGCGTGGACGAGGGCGTCGACGCGCTCGGGGATGAGGCCCTCGAAGTCGCCGCTGGTGAGGTCGGCGGGTCGGGGTTCGATCCGGGGTTGTTCCCGAGCGAGGTCGGCGAGGGTGTCCTCGCTGCGGGCGATGGCGATGACGTGCCAGCCCTGCTCAGCGAACTGCAGGGCGGT
>JAUNUA010000026.1:13548-17174 GCA_030538435.1 Brachybacterium sp. | reverse complement strand
CGCCGAGGCCGTCCACCGCCGTCTGGGGAAGCTGGGCGCAGCAGCTGCGGTCGGACAGGTCGCCGGGCAGGAGCACGGCAGTGCGGCCGGCGTCCTCGATGAGCTCCTTGATGTGCTGGGCGTCTGTCTCCTCGTCCGGGAGGTAGGCGATGGCGACATCGGCGCCTTCACGCGCGAAGGCGATCGCGACAGCCGCACCGATCCCGGAGTCCCCACCGGTGATGAGGGCCTTGCGACCCTCCAGGCGACCGGTACCACGGTAGGAGCGCTCGCCGAGGTCCGCCTTCGGGACGAGCTCGGCGTCGAGGCCGGGCTCGGCCTGGTGCTGCTCGGGCGGGGAGATCTTCGGGTACCGGGTGACGGGGTTCTGCAGGGTCAGCTGGTCGACGTCGACAAGGTTGCTGTCGTGGTCGGAGGTGGAGGTCGATGCGTTGTCGCTCATGCCTCATCCTCTCCTTGCCGGGGTCGATGCGGCAACGACCGGCGTCCGGTGCGGGAGGTACGTCGGGTTCGCGACCCGACCGGGTGGTCGTGCGGTCACGTGGTCGTGCGGCCCGGCGGTCCTGTGCTCGGAGGTTCCCAGCGGTTGTGGCCGATCGCGGTTCCATCCCGCCGCCGATGGAACCGGAATTGGCCACAGCCGATCGGGCGGGCCCGCCCGGTCCTCAGGACTGCTGGGACGCGATGGCCTCGATCATGTCGCCGACGGCGTCGCGGAGGTCGGTGAGACCGGGCTCCTCCAGGGGGTAGTGCCCGCACTCTCGCAGGGTGACGTGGCGGGTGGGGCCGGGCAGTGTGGCAAGGGTTCGTGTGCTGAGCCGGGTGGGGGTCCACGCGTCCCGCTCCGGATGGACGAGGGTGACGGGGATGGGGACGCGGCGCGCGGCGTCATGAGGATGGGTGAGGAAGCTCGTGAGGAATCCGAGGGGGACTGTGCCGCCACCTCCGCGACGGTCCCGTGCGCACAGCGCACCGAGGCGCGGGTCGCGACCCATGCGTGCGAGCGGTGCCGTCCAGGAGATGCGCACAGGGAGCCGCGCCAGTGGTCCGCGGATGAGGCGCACCACCGGCATGGCGAGCAGCGCGAGACGTCCAAAGCGGGTCATGTGGGCGCGGGCGGCTCGGTCCGTCGGATCCAGCAGGCAGGTCGCGGCGACGCCCGCCACGCGGCCCGAGCGGGCAGCGACCTCCACGGCGAGCAGGCCGCCGATGCTGCCGCCGAGGAGGAGGACGGGCCGGCCGTCATCCTCTGCCGCGACCAGATCCACCAGCAGGTCGATCCAGTCCCGGTAGCGCACCGTCGACCGGTGCGGGGTGGTGGTGCGCCCGTAGAGCGGCAGATCGACGGCGGTGATGTCGACATCGAGGTCGGCGAGCTGCGCGGCGACCGGCCACAGCGCCTCGCCGTGCCCGCCGGCACCGTGGATGAGCAGGACCCGGACGGCGGCATCGGGGCGCGCAGCACGCAGGAGGTGCACGCGATGCCCCCGCCACAGCCACCGCTGGGAGGTGGGGCGCAGCAGGTGTGTGCGTCGGTCTTCGGGAAGGAAGGCGGCGTAGTCGTCAACACCCGGGGCATCGTGCAGCATGCCGACAGTATTCCAATAGTTGCGTAACTACGCAACTAACGAAATATCGGGAGTGGAGCGGGCGTCGGTCGCCCCGGGCGCGAGGGTGCCCATGGCGAGGGCTACGCCGCGGCGTCACACACCATCGCCACGAAGGCGCGGGCGGCGGGACGCGGGTTGAACGCACTCCATGCGAGGTGCTGCGTGCGGTGCGGGCCATCGATAAGTGGCACTGTCACCACGCCCGGGTCGCTACCACCCCGTGCCGTGGTGTCGGCCTCCACGACGCCCGGCGGGAGAACACACAGGGCAAGACCCTCGCGCACCAGGGCCAGGAGTAGGGCGGGCGACGGCGCCTCGAACGCGACCGTGCGCTCGGTGACGCCTGCTGCGGAGAACGCGAGATCTGTCTGCTCACGGCCCGGGGTGCCCCGGCGGAAATCTGCGAAGACCTCATCAGCGAGGTCCGACGACCGGAGGGCAGACGCTCCGGCGTGCGGATGCCCGTGCGGAAGCACGGCGACCAAGGGCTCGCTGAGCAAAGCGCGTGATGCGACTCCGCGTGGCTCTCGACCCTCCGGCAGTCCCAGCAGCCCCACATCGATCGAGCCCTCATGGATCGCGGACTCCAGATCCGCACTGCTGCGGATGTCCATGGTGATCTGCACCGCGGGATGGGCCTGATGAAACCGCCGCAGCACGGACGGAAGCTCGAGCGCCGTGACCGTGGGGATCAGCCCGATCGCCAGGGTCCCCTGGAGGACGCCGGTCGCGGCGGCCACCTCGTGCCGCGCGTGCTCGGCGGCCTGCAGAGCGGCCCGTGCAGCCGGCAGGAACCGCGCCCCGGCTTCGGTCAGCTCGACCCGCCGGCTGGTCCGGGCGAACAGCGCCGCCCCGAGCTCTAGCTCCAGCGCCTTCACCTGGTGGCTGAGGGCAGATTGCACCACGAAACAGCGGGCAGCGGCGCGCGTGAAGCTGCGTTCCTCGGCGACGGCGACGACGTACCGCATCTGCTGGAGCTCCATAGAACTATCGTCATGTGAGATCGATGCTATGGCAAGCATCTGTTGGACTCATGAGTGGTGGACGGCGGAGAGTGAGGTGGTGACTACCGTTCTGACCGCGCTCGCCCCAGCCCCTTGTGGTAGCCGTCCTCGCCGTTCTTGTCCTGGGCGAAGCCCTCTCGCGCTGGAGGGTCGCCTGGGGGATCGTCGGCGTGACCGGCGTGGGCCTGGTCGTGCTGGGGCCCGACGCGGCGCTCCATCCGCTCGGCATCCTCGCGGGCGTGCTCGGCGCCACCTCCATGGGGCTCGGGGTCGTGCTCACCAAGCGCTGGGGGAGACCCCCGGGTGTCAGCAGCATGACCCTCGCCGGTTGGCAGCTCACCGCCGGGGGCCTGGTGCTCCTCCTGCCGTCGCTGCTGCTCGAGGGCGTCCCGACGCAGATCGACGGCACGGCCGTCCTCGGGTACCTCTGGCTGGGACTGATCGGCGGACTGCTCGCATATACGGTGTGGTTCGCCGGGATCCGACGCCTGCCGGTCACCGCGACGGCGCTGCTCGGTCTGCTCTCGCCGCTGGTCGCAGCGGGCCTCGGGGCACTCATCGCGGGGGAACTGTTCACTCCGCTCCAGCTGCTCGGGTACCTGTTCGCGCTGACCGCGATGCTCGCCGGGCAGATCGCGCCGCGCAGGCGCGGCTCCCCTCTTACTCCGGTCGTGGGTCCGGCAGCCCCAGCTGCTCGGTCCAGCGGGCCCGCAGCTCCTCCCAGCCGTGGTCCATCGCGTCATGGCCGACGATGCGCCCCTGGCCAACGCCCTCCAGGCGCGCCACCAGCACAGCGAGGCACACCTGCCAGCCGGCCAGGTACATCGATGCGTACTCCGGGGCGGCGAGGCGCATGGTGACCGTCAGGTGCGAGCCGTCCAGGACCCACTCCACGACGTCCTCGCCCCAGCGATGGGCGAGCGATCGGCCCGCTTCGACGGCGAGGACGTCGGCGGCGACCGGGTCGTCCTCGGGCCTCTCCCGTGACAGTGCAGGGCCCACGGTGGTCAGT
>JAUNUA010000026.1:0-13448 GCA_030538435.1 Brachybacterium sp. | reverse complement strand
GACCGGGTCGTCCTCGGGCCTCTCCCGTGACAGTGCAGGGCCCACGGTGGTCAGTCGCCGGTCCGGCACCACAGGCGACCAGGTCGCCAACAGGTCCGGTTCGACCAGGTGCTCCCACGCGGCCTCCGCTGAGCCGGGGAGATCCAGCTCCATGGCGATCCGGTCCTCCGCGTGGCGGCCGGTGACGGGCAGCTCGCGTATGCGGCGATTGATGTCCGGGCTGTGCATGGGTGTTATCCCTTCTCGGGGCCGAACCGCGCCGGCGGCAGGGGCGGGGCGACGGCTGCGGGATTCTGCTCCAGGGCCGCGAGGGCCTCACTGATGCCGCGGTCCAGCTGTGGGTCCTCCCCGGCGACCCACAGGTTCGGTGGGAACGGCACCTCGATGTCCGGGTCGACCCCGTAGTTCTCGATGCCCCAGTCGACGCCCTCGAACCAGGAGGCGTACTTCGGCTGGGTGACGCCGGTGCCGTCCACCAGGTCGAAGCGGCCATCGATGCCGATCACCCCGCCCCAGGTGCGGGTTCCCACCACGGTGCCGATGCCGAGTGCCTGCGACACCGCGTTCACGATGTCGCCGTCGGAACCGGCCTCCTGGTTGGTCACCAGCACCACCGGGCCGCGCGGCGCGAACGCCGGGTAGGTGTCCGGGCTCTCATGGCGCGGGTAACCCCACGACACGACGCGACGTGCGAGGCGGTCCGTCACCAGTTGCGAGGTGTGGCCACCGGAGTTGTAGCGCACGTCCACCACGATGCCCTCACGGGTGGAGGCGTCCCGGAGGTCGCGGTGCATCTGTGCCCAGCCGGAGGACATCATGTCCGGGACGTGCAGGTAGCCGAGGCGCCCGTCGGACTGCTCGGTGACGTGCGCGCGCCGGCTCGCCACCCAGTTCTGGTAGCGGAGCTGGCCGTCGTCCTTCAGGGGCACCACCACCACGCGGCGGCGCTCACCGTCCCGCTCCAGCACCAGCTCGGTGGGGCGATCGGCGGAGCCGATCAGCAGCGGTGGCACCCCGCGGGCCGCATCCACGTCCCGCCCGTCGACCTGCACGATCGCATCGCCGGCAGCGGCTGCCACACCGGGGGCGCGCAGCGGGCTGCGGGCGTCGGGATCGGAGGACTCCCCGTCAAGGATGCGGGCGATGACCCACTGGTTCCCGCGGCGCTCGAGGTCCGCGCCGAGCAGACCCGGTGTCCCGGGTGAGGCCGGAGCGTAGGGGGCGCCCATGACGTAGGCGTGGCTCGTGCCGAGCTCCGCGAGGACCTCCCACATCAGATCGCGGAAGTCGTCGTCGGTGACGACCCGGTCGATGGTCTCGTCGTACCAGGAGGTCATGGCGTGCCAGTCCTGGCCGTCCATGTCCGCTCGCCAGAACTGCTGGGCCATGATCCGGTAGTTGTCCCACAGCATCCCGCGCCGCTCGGCGACCGGGTCCACCATCAGGCGCAGCCGCTCGAGGTCGACCGGCAGCTTGGCCGGGTCCTCGTCCTCGACCGTGCGGTCTGCGGGAACCAGGACCACCTTCTCGCCCTGGCGCAGCACCAGGTGGGCGCCGTCGCCGGTGACCTCGAAGGCGTCGACGCCCTCGGCGAGGGTGTGCAGTTTCCGCTCGGCGAGGTTCCACAGCTCCAGGGAGGGCTTCGGGGCGTCCCCCTCGACGCCCGCCCGGGCCGAGCCGAGGACGCCCTGCTGCGGGTGCCGCAGCCAGGCGAGCCCCAGCGCCGTGGCGCGGAGGGAGGAGATATACCCCGACTCCACCGGGAACGGCACGATGCGCTGGTCGATGCCCTCGAGGTCGATCGTGGTGCGGGGAGGGGCTTTCGCACCGTCGGCCCCGGTCGCGGAGTCCGCCGATGCGGGGGCGGTGAGCGCCTGCGACTGCTCCACTGCGGCGGACTGGGCGGAGGAGGGTGACGCTCCATCGCTCGCACCTGCGCCGGGGTGAGCTCCTGCCGCGCTCGCCCCGGCTGCGTCTGCCCCGGCGAGTGTCCACCCGTCGGCGTCGGGCCCGAAGGGGTCCCGCGTCCTCGCCTCGAGCGGCACCAGGTGCGGTCGCTGGGAGCTGACGAACCCGAGGTCGAAGACCATGTCGTCGTACGCCGTCTCGAAGGTGCGGGCGGAGATGAACGCCAGGTGCTTCCCGTCGGCGGTGAACACCGGGCAGGTGTCCTTGTAGAGCCCGCTGGTCAGAGCACGACCGGAGGGGTCGGGTTCATCGACCTCGGAGATCATCAGCCTTCCGCGCAGCCACGACGCCGGCTCGGACCACACCAGGAACCGGCCGTCGGGGGAGAAGGCGAGGTCGCTGACCTCCCCGCCGGTGGACCGGCCCACCTCCCGCACCCGGTCCAGTCGCGGCGGCTCGGGGTCGATGGATTCGGTGGCGTGGGAGGTTGCGGGATCGGTGACCCCGAGCAGGTGCACCACCCGCACCACGTTGTCGTAGGTGGAGATCGCGATCCGCGAGCCGTCCGGCGAGGGAACGGCGTGCAGGATCCGGCCCACGTCCCCGATATCCAGGACGATCTCCTCACCCTGGCCGTCCAGCCGCGTCAGGTGGAGGGTGTCCGAGCCGACGCCACCGCCCGTGCGGTCATGCTGGGCCTCGGAGTCGGAGACGAACACCGCGAAGGGCGAGCGGCCGAGTGCCCTCGCCTCCCGCAGCCGCAGGCCGCAGGTCCCGGCGAGGCGCCGGGCGGGACCGCCGCGGTGGGTGAGCAGGTGGACGCTGCCGCGCCATTCGACGACGCTGGCGCGACCGTCGAAGAGCGGCCGCACCGCCAGCAGGTTCTTCGTCGGGGCCGCGGGGTGGGTGCGGCGCCCGCTCGCAACCCCGCCGACGGCGACGGGCACCTCTCGCGGCTCGTCCTCGAGGGAGTCCATGGCGAAAAGTCGCCCGCGGGAGGTGAACACGATGTGCTCGCCGTCGGTCGCGGGTTCCCGCAGGTACCCCTCGGCGCTGGTCAGGCGAGTGTGGGAGCGCAGGTCGGTGCCATCGATGGCGACGGACCACAGGTTGGAGGTCGCCCGGTCGGTCAGCGCCGCGCCCTCGCCGGGTGTGTCGGAGGCGAAGAGCAGCCGGTCCCCGTAGAAGGCGGCACGGGTCTTCGGAGCGAGGATCTCATCCAGCAGTGGCTCCCATGCCCGCTCGGCATGCTCCGCGTGCGGGGCGTCGAGCGCGAGGGCCTCGCGGGAGATCCACAGCTTCGGGGCGGTGCCGCCCTGGTAGTGCTTCCAGGTGGACATGTCCTTGCGCCACATGGTCGTCACCACGGTGGTCCCGCCCGGGTGGATCGCAACGTCACTGCCGCGCCCGAAGGGCAGCAGCGTCGCGGCCCCGTCGGTCCCGAGCGCCCACAACTGCGCGTCCCGGGTGGTCAGGACGGCGCCGTGACCGGTGGTGACGATGATCCGGCCGTCGGGAAGCCAGCCGGCGACCCGCGTGTAGCGATTCGCCCAGTGGGTCAGCCGCCGCGCCTCCCCGGCGCCGTCGACATCGACCAGGTGGACCTCCGGTGCCCCGGACAGGTGGGAGACGAAGGCGACCTGGCTGCCGTCGGGGGAGATCCGCGGGTAGGAGACCGGCGCGGCGTCGTTGCTGAGACGCCAGGCGTGTCCACCGGCGAGAGGCACCGCCCAGACGTCGTCCGCGGCGGTGAAGACCACCAGATCGCCCCGCACATCGGGGTAGCGCAGGTATGCCGGGGCGGACGTGGAGGCGCGGTTCGAGGGGCGGGCGGAGACGGAGGGGCTGGCAGTCATGCGCGTCACGTTACCGGCGACTCCCGACATCCGAGGCGGGTTCAGATCTCCTCGCGCTTGCCGACGACGCGGTCGATGTACTCCTCCGGCCGGTACTCGGGGGAGTCGGCGTCCTCGTCGTCCAGCCACATGTCGCCTGCCTCGGCGACCCGCCCGTGCGGATCCACCAGGATCACGCTGTGCCCGTCGTTCGCGAGGCGCTCCAGGCCCTCGTGGATCATCCGGGCGCCGACCTCCTCGATGCGCGGCACGAGCGTGAAGTCGACGACCACATCGGTGTCGTCTGTCGGGATGTGCTGGAAGTGGCGCAGGGCCAGCTCCGCGGTGGCGAAGGTGAGACCACCCTGCAGGCGGATCAGGCGGCGGCCGTCGCGGGTGCGGGAGCGCTGCCCGATGGCGTCGATCGATGGGGGAGGGGTACGCATCAGGTGCAGCCCCATGTCGTTGCTGAGCCGCTCGAACATGCGCACGCCGCGCACGGAGTTGCCGAAGCGGTCCAGCCGGGGGGAAAAGGTGCCGATGCCGACCTGGCCGGGCAGCGCCCCGAGGATGCCGCCCGCGACCCCGGACTTCGCGGGGATCCCGACGGTGGACAGCCAGTCCCCGGCCGCGTCGTACATTCCGCAGGAGGTCATCACGGACAGCACCTGGCGGGCCACCCATTCGGGCACGACCTGCTCGCCGGTGCGTGGGTTGATCCCGTCGGAGGCGAGGGTGATGGCCATCATGGCGAGGTCCTCGACGTCGACGGTCACCGCGCAGCAGCGGATGTACCCGCGGACCGCTTCGGCGGGGTCGCCGCGCAGGGTGCCGACGGCTTTGGCGAGGTTCGCCAGTGCCAGGTTCCGCCAGGACTCCTCCAGCTCGGAGGCGAAGACGGCCTCGTCGACCTCCAGGGTGCGGCCGGCGAAGTCACCCATTTTGGCGATCAGCCGGTCCGCGCGTTCCTCCCCGGACAGGCGCTCCTCCCCGATCAGGGAGTGCACTGTGATCGCGCCGATGTTGATCATCGGGTTCTCCGGACGCCCGGTGCCCTCCTCCAGGGAGATGGAGTTGAAGGCGTCCCCCGAGGGTTCGACGTCCACGTGCCGCAGGATCTCCTCCTTTCCGTGGTCCTCCAGGGCGAGGGCGTAGGCGAAGGGCTTGGAGATGGACTGGATGGTGAAGCGGTGGTCGGTGTCCCCGGCGCTGTAGATCGTGCCGTCGGGCGTGCACAGGGCCACGGCGAGCAACTCGGGGTTCACCGCGGCGAGCTGCGGGATGTAGTCGGCGAGCTCCCCGCGGTCACCCGCCGCGCACAGGTCGAGGATCTCGTGCACGTACTCGGGCACGGGACTGCGCATGGCGGACTCCTGGGGAGGACGGGGGAGGGGGCAGGGCCACGCTAGCCGATGGGGTCGCCGACGACGGGTCCGTCGGTGTTGGGCTTCCAGCCGAGCGCCGGGGCAACGTGCTCGGCCATGTTCTGCAGGATCCGCAGATTCAGCTCTACACCCATCTGGGAGGGGATCGTCAGCAGCAGACTGTCCGCGCTCATCACCGCGGCGTCCTCCCGCAGCTGTTCGATGAGATGGTCCGGTTCCCCGGCGTAGGTGCGGCCGAAGGTCGACTCGAAGCCGTCGATCACGCCGATCTGGTCCGAGCCGCTGCGAAGTCCGAACATGCGCCGGTCCTGCTCGCTGACGGCCGGAAAGATGCTGCGGGACACCGAGACGCGCGGGCTGCCGGTGTGGCCCGCGGCGGCGTACGTCTCGCGGTAGCGATCGATCTGCTCCGCCTGTAGGTCCCCGAAGGCCTGCCCGGTGGCCTCGGTGAGCAGGGTGGAGCTCATCAGGTTCAGGCCCATCCGGCCGACGTTCTCCGCGCTCGCGCGGGACCCGGCGCCCCACCAGATCCGATCGATGAGACCGGGGGAGTGCGGTTCGATGCGCAGCGCCTGGCCGGGGGTGGCGCCACCCATGCGGGCGTCCGCGCCGGCACGGGCCATCGGCTCCCCGCGGATCGCGGCGAGGAACGCATCGAACTTCGCCCGGGCGATGTCCTCCCCGCGCGGGTCGGTGGAACCGGTGTAGCCGAACGCCTCCCAGCCGCGGTCGGCGGGCTCGGGGCTGCCGCGGGAGATGCCGAGCGCAACGCGGCCATCGGCGATCAGGTCGAGCGCCGCGGCCTCCTCCGCGAGATACAAGGGGTTCTCGTAGCGCATGTCGATCACGCCCGTGCCGACCTCGATGCGGGAGGTGCGGGCGGCGACCGCCGACAGCAGCGGCATCGGGGAGGCGGCCTGGGTGGCGAAGTGGTGCACGCGGAACGCGGCGGTGTTCACGCCCAGCTCGTCGGCCCCCACCGCGATGTCGATCGCGTCGTGGAGCATCTGGCGGGCGTCGACTCCGCCGACGCCGCCCCCGGCGCCGTAGTGGCCGAAGCTGAGGAATCCGAAAGCACGCATGAGCCCAGACTACAGGTTTGTTGAAATCTGTACTAGTACGCGTGGGTCTGCGCCGGCAAAGTCAGTCCGTGCTGTGCGTACCCGCCACGTTGATCGCGAACTGCAGACCGAAACGATCGCGGACCTGCCCGTAATGGTCACCCCACGGGGCCTTGAGGAACGGCATCACGATCTCGCCGCCGCCGTCGGCGATCCGCTGGATCAGCGTCTCGCCCTCCTCGACGCTGCCCGGGGACAGCAGGATCGAGTAGACGTTGGAGGCCAGTGGCAGGTGCCCTTCCCCGCTGCAGCCCTCAGCGAAGGAGTCCCCGCCGGCGAGGGTGAGCGCGCCCCCGGTGAGCTGGGCGTGGGCCACGGCCTCGTCCGGCGGCAGGAAGGGCATGCCCTCCATTGGCGGCAGGTCCCCGTAGCGGGTCAGATCGAGCTGACCTCCGAAGACCTCGGCGTAGAACTCGAAGGCCTCGGCGGCGTTGCCGGGAAAGGAGATGTACGGGCTGGATGCACTCATGATCTGACCTCGTTCGGTGTGGAGCCGTGGGGGTAACCCCGGGGGGTGCGGCTGACGATAGTCCTCAGCTCGTCCCGCAGTCGGTGACATCGCTCGACCACGACAGGGCGATGAGCTCCCGCAGCACGTCCTCGTCGATGTCCTTCAGCCCGTTGACGTACACGCAGCCCGCGCCGCGCCGATGCTTGCCGAGTCGGTTCAGCAGCTCCTCCGCCCCGTCGGGCTCCTGCAGCCCGTACAGCGACAGCGAGGCCTTGCGCGGGCTGAACCCGAGCCGGAACCAGGTGCCGGTGTGCCCGGATGCGTAGGTGTAGTCGTAGGTGCCGTAGCCGACCATCGTCGGCCCCCACATCACCGCCCTTTCACCGGTGACCTCACCGAAGATCTCCAGCAGCCGCGCCCCCTCCTCGCGGCGCCGCGGCGTCGGCAGCTCCGCGCAGAACTCGGCGGGGTCGACATCGGTGGGATGGGTCTTCTGCTCGTGCGCCATGACCGGATGCTACGTCGCCCGCCCGCCGGGCGTCAGATCCCGCGTAAGGGCGTGGAAAAACCCGTTGCCGGTAGCGCGGACGCGGGTCTACGCTCGGTCCACACGGAAAGGAGGTGATCCGACGAATGATTTCTTCTCGGACCAGTGAGGTGGCTCGCCGCTGAGGCGACCATCGGCCGACCCCGCTCTATGGGGACATCGACCGACGGACGCGCAGCGAATCCACCCGAGCTGCCCGGACCCGCAGGCGCCGGACCTCGTCCCCCGGCACGCCCCGGCTACCCGCCGACAGGCACCGCCTGCGGGTCCGACCCTGTCCAGCCCCCGAATGTCGGCGGTAACGGACACAATGGAGACGCGACCGAGCCCCGGCCCCTCTCCAGGAGACCCCATGAGTACGTCCCGGCCCACCTCCGCCGACCACGCCGCCGTCGGCACCGGGGGCTCCGGCCCCCGCATCATCGGCCACCGCGGCGCCGCCCTGCTGGAGCCGGAGAACACGATGGTGTCCTTCCGCCGGGCGCTCGCCGACGGAGCCGACGGCATCGAGTGCGACGTCCACCTGAGCGCCGACGGCGAAGTGATCGTCATGCACGACGAGACCATCGACCGCACGGTGCTCGCGACATCCCCCATCGTCAGTGGGGCGCTGGCCGACCTCACCCGCGAGCAGCTCGCCTCCATCCGGGTCGGCTTCGGCCACCGTCAGGAAGGGGAGCGCAGCGTCGCGATGAAGGTCGGACGCATGGTGCAGCAGAAAGCTGCCGACGCGGCGCGCGCCGTCCTGGACACCGACGGGGATGAGGACCCGGGTCACGACGTGCCGGTCCTGACCGACGTACTGAACCTGGAGGCGCCGCAGACCTTGGTCGAGGTGAAGGCCCCCGAGGCGGCGGACGCTGTCGGGCGGATCCTCGCCGAGCGCTTCGGCGAGCAGACCTACGAGGATCTCGCCGATGCACCGGTCGTGGTGATCTCCTTCTACCCCGACGCGCTCGCCGCGATCCGCCGCAGCGCCCCGCAGGTACCGATCGGCCTGGTCGTGAAGACCACGAACGACGAGGTGTACGAGAAGGTCGCGGAGCTCAGCGCGGAGATGCTGTGCGTCCACGTCATCACGGTCGGACCCGAGGACCGCGAACGCACCCGGGAGATGGGGGTGGAGCTGAATCTGTGGACCGTGAACACCGAGGACCACCTCCGCAAGGGACTGGAGATCGGTGCGGACTCCCTCAGCACCGACGACTCCGGCTGGGCCCGGCGGACCATCGCGCAGAACCCGGTGGGGGAGGCATCGTGACCGCATCCACCCCGAGCTCCGACGCGGTGATCTACACCGCGGTCACCTACCTCGATGTCGAGGCCGGCACCTGGCGCACCGCCGACATCCACGTCGATGACGGACGCATCATCCGCATTCGCGATCACTCCGAGCGCGCCGAGAGCTCAGAGGACCCATCCCCGGCATCCGCGGTCCGTCGCGTCGACCTCAGCGGACACCGGGTGCTCCCCGGTCTCATCGACTGCCACGTGCACGTCTACGCGATGTCTGCGAATCTCGCGACCCTCTCCACCCAGGCGCCGTCCTACCTGGCGATGCACGCCGCCCGGCTGATGGGCGACATGCTGGACCGCGGCTTCACCACCGTCCGCGACGTCGCCGGCGGCGACTTCGGACTCGCCGATGCCCAGGCCGAAGGTCTCCTGCGCGGGCCGCGCCTGTTCTTCGGCGGGAAGGCCATCTCGCAGACCGGTGGTCACGCCGACACCCGCGGCCGCGGCGACCACTCGGCCACCGGGACGGGCTGCTGCCCGGCCATCGGCGTGATCGCCGATGGGCCCGACGCCGTGCGCCTGGCGGTCCGCGACCAGCTGCGCACCGGTGCCCACCACGTGAAGATCATGGCCGGCGGCGGTGTCGCCTCCCCGACCGACCGGGTCGACTCCATCCAGTACTCCCTCGCAGAGATGCAGGCCGCCGTGGAGGAGGCCGAGGACGCGAACCGGTACATCGCCGCTCACGCCTACACCCCCGGCGCGATCGGGCGGGCGATCCGCGCAGGTGTGCGCTCGATCGAGCACGCCAACCTGATGGACCCGGACACTGCCGAGGCGATCGGCGACGCCGGGGCCTTCGTCACCATGAACCTCGTGACCTACTGGGCGCTGAAGGAATTCGGACCGTCGCTCGGCCTGCCACCGGAGAGCCACGCAAAGGTCGATGACGTCCTAGAGGCCGGAGAGGTCGCACTGCGCCTCGCCGACGAGGCCGGGCTGAACCTCTGCTACGGCACAGACCTGCTGGGCGACATGCAGATCCACCAGAACGAGGAGTTCGCGATCCGCGCCCGGCACCAGGAACCGATCGACGTGATCCGCAGCGCCACCACCACCGCCGCCAAGCTGCTGCAGCGCGAGGGCGAGCTCGGTGTGATCCGCGAGGGCGCCCACGCCGACCTGCTCGTCCTGGACCGCGACCCGCTCACCGACATCACAGCCCTGTCCGAGCCCGATCCCGTCCACGTGATCCAGGGCGGCCGCATCGTCCGTAGCCGCACCGGACCCTGACCCCCGAGCGTGACCGCCCCACCCCGTCCCCGCCCCTGATGAGAGAGCTCTCCTCATGAACATCACGCACATCGTCGTGCTCATCGCCTACATCCTCGTCATGGTCGGGATGGGTCTGTGGTTCTCCCGCGCCAAGGAGACCTCTACCGGGGAGGACTTCGTCCTCGCCGGGCGGTCCCTGCCCGCCCCTGTCCTCGGTGGCACGATGCTCGCCACCTTCGTCGGCTCCGGATCGATCATCGGTGCCGCCAACTTCGCCTACACCTACGGACTGTTCCCCGGGTTTCTCTTCTTCTCGGGAACCCTGACCGGCACGATCCTGCTGATCTTCCTCGCCCGACGAGTGCGCGTCCTCGCCAAGCACACGATCCCGGAGCTGCTGGAGCTGCGCTACGGCCGACCGGTCCGGGTGCTCGCCACGGTGATGATCCTGATCGCCTTCATCGGCATCACCGCCTACCAGTTCACCGGTGCCGGCTACATCTTCAGTCTCATCACCCCGCTCAGCGAGACGACCGGTGCGATCGCCGCCGCTGTCCTCATCACCTTCCTCGCGCTCGGCGGCGGGCTGAAGTCCGTGGCGTGGACCGACTTCGCGTCCGCGGTGATGATCGTCTTCGCCCTCTGGGTGACGCTGTTCTTCGTGGTCGGGGTGGACGTCGGCGGGCTTGCTCCACTCACGACCGTCAATCAGGAGACCGGGGTGCTCGGCGGGCTCACCGCCCTGCAGATGCTCGGCTTTGCGCTGCCGGTGCTGGTGCTGCTGCTGGGCGATCAGAACATGTACCAGCGCCTTGCCGCCGCGAAGAGTGAGAAGGCAGCCGTGAGCGGCGCGATCATCTTCTTCGTGGGGTCGATCGTGCTGATCGTCCCCATCGTCCTGCTCGCCGTCAGCAGCCGCGTGTTGCAGCCGGAGATCGAGGCGGACATGGCGATCCTGTCGCTCTCGGATCAGGCGTTCACCCCGGGTGCCATCGGCGGGGCACTGCTCGCCGGAGCGTTCGCGCTGATCGTGACCACCGGCTCCTCCTACCTGCTGACGTGCTCCTCGAACGTCGTGCACGACCTGGTGGGGCAGGTGCGACGCAGCGACCCGCCGAGCGATCGTGCGAACCTGTGGATCGGTCGGGTCGCCGTACTGTCCATCGCCGTTCTCGGCTTCGTGATGGTGCAGTTCTTCCCCAGTGTGCTGGCTCTGCAGATGTATGCCTACACGATGTACGGGGTCACCATCACCCCGGTAGTGCTGGCAGGAGTGTTCTGGAAGCGGGCCACGTGGATCGGAGCGATCACCGCCATGGTCCTCGCGGGAGCAACCACCCTCTACTGGGAGTTCAGTGGTCGTGCGGAGGAACTGAACTCTGTGATCGTGGCTCTGCCCGTCGCGATCGTGAGCCTCGTGGTGGTCTCGCTGCTGACGCCGGGGACGCGCTCCGACCACGATTCAGTGGCGAACAACCCCGGCAAGGAGGCAGCCGCGTGAGCACCACGATCCCCTGGTCCGCTGGAACCTGGACCCACCCACCGACAGCGGTCCGCGACGACGGAGCGGACCTGCTGGTCACCGCTGTCGAGGGCAGCGATGCCTGGAGGCACACCTCCTACGGCTTCGTCCACGACAGCGAGCACGCGCTGCTCGCCTCGATGACTCCCGGCAGCGCCATGGAGGTGGAGTTCACCGCCGACTTCTCCGAGCAGTTCGACCAGGCAGGCCTCTTCCTGCGGGTCGATGAGGAGAACTGGGTGAAGGCCGGCGTGGAGTTCGCCGACGGGGCGCCCCAGGTGGGCGCGGTCGTCACCCGTGGCCGCTCCGACTGGTCCGCCGCGCCGGTACCCGCGTGGGCCGGTCGACGGATCCTGGTGCGGGCCAGCTGGACGGGAGGGGCGCTCACCATCCGCGCCGGGGTCGTCGGGGAGGACCTGCAGCTGACCCGAGTGCTTCCGCTCGACGAGGACGACCAGGTGGAGGCCGGGCCGTTCCTCTGCGCCCCCACCCGAGCAGGACTCACGGTGCCGATCCACGCATGGCGGCGCACCGACGCGGACGCTGCTCTGCACTGAGGACGCGGCGGCGCCGTCCACGGTATGGAGAGCCCGGGACGTGCGCAGGGAGCGCGACTAGGGTGGCACCTGTTCGCACGACGTGGCGACTGCGCTTCAGCGCGCGCCGACACCAACCGGGAAGGAAGTCCATGGTCGACGAGAGGCTGCGGGAGACCTACGACGAGGTTCTGCGTCGCAATGCCGGGGAACCCGAGTTCCACCAGGCCGTCAAGGAGGTCTTCGACTCCCTGGAGGTCATCCAGGACCGTCACCCGGAGTACCACGACGAAGCGATCCTGACCCGGATGTGCGAGCCGGAGCGGCAGATCATCTTCCGCGTGCCGTGGGTCGATGACACCGGGGACGTGCAGGTCAACCGTGGGTTCCGCGTCGAGTACAACTCGGCTCTCGGCCCGTACAAGGGCGGTCTGCGGTTCCACAAGAGCGTGAACCTGGGCATCGTGAAGTTCCTGGGCTTCGAGCAGATCTTCAAGAACTCCCTGACCGGGCTGCCGATCGGGGGCGGCAAGGGGGGCAGTGACTTCGACCCGCACGGCCGTTCCGCAGGGGAGGTCATGCGGTTCTGCCAGTCGTTCATGACCGAGCTGCACCGGCACATCGGCGAGTACACCGACGTGCCCGCCGGGGACATCGGTGTCGGCGCGCGGGAGATCGGCTACCTGTTCGGCCAGTACAAGCGCCTGACCAACAAGGTCGAGGCCGGCGTGCTGACCGGCAAGGGCCTCGACTGGGGCGGTTCGCTGGTCCGCAAGGAAGCGACCGGCTACGGCGCCGCGATCTTCGCCGACGAGATGCTGAAGGCGAAGGGCTCCGGGTTCGAGGGCCGTCGGGTGCTGGTCTCCGGTTCCGGGAACGTCGCGATCTACGCGATCGAGAAGACCCGACAGCTGGGTGGCATCCCCATCACGGCCTCGGACTCCAGCGGGTATGTGGTCGACGAGGACGGTATCGACCTGGAGCTGCTGCAGCAGATCAAGGAGGTCGAGCGGGGCCGCATCAACGAGTACGCGGAGCGGCGCGGCGGTAAGGCCCACTTCGTCAAGGACGGTTCCGTGTGGGACGTCCAGGCGGGCATCGCGCTGCCGTGCGCCACCCAGAACGAGCTCGACGCCGACGCTGCCCGCACCCTGGTGAAGAACGGGGTGGAGGCGGTCTCCGAGGGCGCGAACATGCCCTGCACGCCGGAGGCGGTGGCGATCCTGCGGGAGGCCGATGTCCGCTTCGGTCCCGGGAAGGCCGCGAACGCCGGTGGTGTCGCGACCAGTGCGCTGGAGATGCAGCAGAACGCCTCCCGTGACACGTGGACCTTCGAGTACACCGAGCAGCGCCTCACCGAGATCATGAAGAACATCCACACGCTGTGCCTGGAGACGGCCGAGGAGTTCGACCGGCCCGGGGACTACGTGGTCGGTGCGAACGTGGCGGGCTTCCGCAAGGTCGCCGACGCCATGATCGCCTTTGGTGTCGTCTGATCGACGTACTGCGAGCGTGCGAGCGGTAGGAGATCAGACCGTAGGGACCCGCTGATCGACGTACTGCGAGCGTGCGAGCCCGCTGCCGCCCAGCGATTGGCGCGAAACATGCCGGATTATGGCATGTTTCGCGCCA
>JAUNUA010000321.1 GCA_030538435.1 Brachybacterium sp. | reverse complement strand
AACGACGGGTGACATGTCCGGCTCGCACCTGTGCGGCCGTCCGCGTTCATCCCATCACAGGACGCGCGCGGAGGGGAGGCCTTCGGGCCCGCGTCGCCCGTAGACTCGTCCCGCTCCACCCCCGACCCACCAGGAGATACTCCGCTGTGATCACCGTCCGCGACCTCGAGATCCGGGTCGGCGCGCGCCTGCTCATGGGCGACGTCGCCTTCCAGGTCGGTCCCGGCGATCGCGTCGGACTGGTGGGACGCAACGGCGCCGGGAAGACCACCCTGACCCGCGTGCTCTCCGGCGACATCGAGCCCGCCGCCGGGACCGTCGAGGTCCGCGGCGAGCTCGGATACCTCCCGCAGGACACCCACACCGGCGACCCCGAGCAGTCGGTACTGGCGCGGATCCTCGGCGCCCGTGGACTGGATGCTCTGCTCGGCAGGCTGCGCAAGGCCGAGTCCGAGATGGCCGACATGACCCTCACCGCTGCCCGGCGCGAGAAGGCCATGGATCGGTACGCTCGCATCGATGCGGAGCTGGAGACCCGGGGTGGGTACGCCGCGGAGTCCGAGGCGAAGCGCATGTCCGCGAACCTCGGCCTCCCGGACCGGCTGCTCGACGCACCGCTGGGCACGCTGTCCGGCGGTCAGCGCCGCCGGGTCGAACTGGCACGGATCCTGTTCTCCCAGGCGGAAACGCTGATCCTGGATGAGCCCACCAACCACCTGGACGCCGACTCCATCGCGTGGCTGCGCGGGTACCTGAAGGACTTCCGGGGCGGTGTCATCGTCATCAGCCACGACGTCGACCTCGTCGAGGAGGTCGTCAACACCGTGTTCCACCTCGACGCGAACCGCTCCGTGCTCGAGGTCTACAACATGGGCTGGAAGCTGTACCTGCGTCAGCGCGAGGACGATGAGAAGCGCCGCCGCCGGGAGCGCGCGAACGCGGAGAAGAAGGCCGGTGCGCTGACCGCGCAGGCCGAGAAGATGCGCGCGAAGGCCACCAAGGCGGTCGCCGCCCAGAACATGCTGCGCCGCGCCGAGCGTCTTCTCGACGGGGTGGAAGGGGAGCGCCAGACCGACCGTGTCGCCTCGCTCCGCTTCCCGAAACCCGCCCCCTGCGGGAAGACGCCGCTGATGGCCGAGGACCTCTCGAAGTCCTACGGCAGCCTGGAGATCTTCACCGGGGTGGACCTTGCGATCGACCGCGGCAGCCGCGTCGTGGTCCTCGGGCTGAACGGCGCCGGGAAGACCACGCTGCTGCGGGTCCTCGGCGGCGTCGAGCCGTCGGACACCGGGGGAGTGGTCCCCGGGCACGGGCTGCGCATCGGCTACTACGCCCAGGAGCACGAGACGCTCGACCTCAGCCGCACCGTGCTGGAGAACATGATGAGCGCCGCGGTGGAGATGCCGGAGGTCGAGGCCCGGAAGGTCCTCGGGTCCTTCCTCTTCACCGGCGATGACGTGCACAAGCCCGCCGGGGTTCTCTCCGGCGGTGAGAAGACGCGACTTGCGCTCGCGACCCTGGTGGTCTCCAGCGCCAATGTGCTGCTGCTCGATGAGCCGACCAACAACCTCGACCCCGCCAGCCGCCGGGAGATCCTCGGAGCTCTCGCCGGCTTTGAGGGCGCGGTGGTGCTGGTCTCCCACGACCCGGGCGCGGTGAAGGCCCTGTCACCGGAGCGGGTGCTGGTGATGCCGGACGCCGTCGAGGACCTGTGGAACGCCGAGTACGAGGAGCTCGTGGAGCTGGCCTGAGTGCGCCGCACGCGTAGTAACGACTGATCGCACGCAGACAACTGTTTATGGTTGTTTCGGGTGGTACTGTCGATTCATGTTCGTCGCTCTCCTCACTCCGCGGCGGGGTGCCGCGTCTCGTGACCCCCTCCCCGACCTTGCCCGAACCGTCGCCGCGCTTCCGGTGCGTCGTCCCGTGGAGCGCACGCTCGGCGACGGGGCGATCGTGGTCGCAGACCGTGCCGAAGAAGCCGTGGATCTCCTGCGCGCTACGAGTGAGCTCGGAACCTGGTGCGTGGGACTGGGGGTCGGCGCCGTCGAGGACCCGGTGCCGTCTGAGGTGCGGGCACTGCGCGGACCCGCCATGCGTGCCGCCGAGGACGCCCTGCGCGCCGCACGCGTCACCGCCCAGGTTCCGCTCGCCGTCCGCGCGGGAGACGCCCGCCAAGCCGATACCGCTCGGGACGCCGAGGCGGTGCTGCGCCTCATCGGGTGGATGATCGCCACCCGGAACGCCGGACAGTGGCGGGTGGTGCGAGCCCTGCG
>JAUNUA010000320.1 GCA_030538435.1 Brachybacterium sp. | reverse complement strand
CGAGGTCGCGCAGCGCCTCGGCAGCCTCGGCGATCCCTCGCGCGGCCTCCCGCACGATCTGGTCCATACCGTCCGCGTCGGGCCCGAACCAGGCGCGCCCGTGGATCCCTGACCACTGGGTCAGCGTCCTGTCCCCCAGAGCCCGAAGACGCTGGGACCCGCCGGCCACGGCGTCCCCGCCGTCGCGCAGCTGCTCGACATCCGCGCCCTGGAATCCTCCGCTGCTGCTCATGGCTCATTCCCGTCCTTGTCGTGCGTGGTGATCCGGTCGGGACCCAGCCTCGGGGGTGGCTGATGATCGGGGCGAGCGACCTCGCCGCATTGTGGAGGACTGCGACGTGGGGAGGAAGGGCACCGAGCAGCTCCCCCGGGCGGCATGCCGGGGACCACGCAGGTGTGGAAAACTGGCCGGTGACCGCCGTTGCCGCCGGACCTCGCGTCCCCGGCCCGCCCGCGCCGAAGGAGAGACCCCATGCCCGACCCCATCGCCCTCGTCCCGCTGCCTCAGTCCGTCCTGTGGTCCAGCGGCACCTGGGAGACGACCGATCCGTGGGGTGAGCTGAGCATCGGACTCTCCGAGGACCTGCCCCGCACGGAGTACTCCCTCAGCATCACGCCGAGCTCCGCGTCGCTCACCGCCGGCAGCGAGGCGGCCCTCGCCGACGGTCGCAACACCTTCGCGCAGATCGTCACCGGCGCTGGTGGCTCGATCCCCTGTGTCACCATCTCCGACGGTCCCCGCCACGCCTGGCGCGGGATGCACCTGGATGTCGCCCGGCATTTCATGCCGCTGGAGGACATCCGCACCATGGTCGATGCCATGGCACTCCACCGGTTGAACGTCCTGCACCTGCACCTGACCGACGACCAGGGCTGGCGCGTCGAGATCAAGGGCTACCCGAAGCTCACCGAGGTCGGCGGATGGCGCGCCCGCACCCTCATCGGCCGGATGGGCGAGGACCCCGCCCAGTACACCTTCGACGAGACCCCCCACGGCGGCTCCTACAGCCAGGACGAGCTGCGGGAGCTGGTCGAGTACGCCGCCAACCGCGGCATCATGATCGTCCCGGAGATCGACCTGCCGGGCCACATGCAGGCCGCCGTCGCCGCCTACCCGGAGCTGGGGAACGACCCGGACCGCCGCATCGATGTGCGGGAGGTCTGGGGGATCTCCGATCACGTGCTGGGGGTCTCCGACGAAGTGTTCACCTTCGTCCGGGACGTCCTCTCCCAGGTCGCCGACATCTTCCCCGCTCCCTTCGTCCACATCGGCGGGGACGAGTGCCCGCGCATCGAATGGGAGCAGTCCGTCCAGGCCCGCGAGCGCATGCAGGAGTGGGGCCTCACCCGGGTCTCCGAGATCCAGGGCCACTTCACCCAGTTCGCGCGGGACGTGCTGGCGGAGAAGGACAAGCGCATCATCGCCTGGGACGAGGTGCTGGAGACCCACCTGCCGGACGACACCACCGTCATGAACTGGCGGGACCAGGACGGTATCGCCGAGGCCACGCGACGCGGATTCCGCACCATCGTCGCCACCAGCGAGCACCTGTACCTGGACTACTACCAGGGCCCGCAGAAGTCCGAGCCGCTGGCGATCGGCGGGAACATCACGCTGGAGGATGTGTACACCGCGGAGATCCTGCCCGAGGATCTCGATGAGGACGCGCGCCGCCTGGTGCTGGGCATGCAGGCCCAGCTGTGGCGCGAGTACATGCCCGACACCGCCCACACCCAGTACATGGCCTTCCCCCGGCTGTGCGCGGTCGCGGAGCGGGCGTGGGGTTCCCCCCGCCAGTCCTACGACGAGTTCCTGGAGCGTCTGCGCGGGCACCTGCCGCGACTGGACGACCTGGGCATCACCTACCGCCCCCTCGACTGACCCCCGATCACAGGACGGACCAGGACAGTGTCCCCCGGGCGCACCGAGCATCCCTACGGTCGGTCCGCCGAGCAGATGCGGCGGCGAACCGACCGGGAGCGGCGGCTGCGGCGCGTCCGCGCCACCCAGCTGATCGTCTTCTCGATCCTTGTGATCGGTCTGTTCGTCGCCGCCTGGTACGCCTGGACGCAGTTGCGCGAGGCCTCCTCCCCCGCGCCGAGCTCGACGACGGCGGAGGAGACCACTCCGGAGGGACCGTGGTGCCCTGAGGAGGGCGCGGTTCCGGCGGACCCGAGTGAGGTGGAGGTGAGCGTGCTGAACGGCACCTCCACCACCGGGCTTGCCGGCTCCGTCTCGGGCGAGCTGGTGGAGCGCGGTTTCGTGGCCGGGGAGGTGGGGAACACCGG
>JAUNUA010000319.1 GCA_030538435.1 Brachybacterium sp. | reverse complement strand
AGGAGATGCTGTACCCGACGTCGTTCCTGAAGGGGCGTGGGCTCGGCCGCGATTGTGCGCTCATCACTGACGGTCGTTTCTCCGGCGGTACCAGCGGGGTGTCCATCGGGCACATCTCCCCGGAGGCCGCCGAGGGCGGGCTGATCGGGCTGATCGAGGACGGTGACCGGATCATCCTGGACGTCGACAAGCGTCTGTTGGAGCTTGATGTCCCGGAATCGGAGATCGAGCGGCGCCGCACCGCTAAGGGCCCGCTGCCCTGGCGACCGGAACACCGCGAGCGCACGGTCTCCCAGGCGTTGAAGGTGTACGCCCACCTGGTGCGCAGCGCCACCTACGGCGCGACCCGGCGGCCTCTCTACTGAGCATCGACCGGTCGACTGGCCGGGTGTTGGCTTTTCGACCGGGGCCTCGACGTGCCCGCTGCCCCTCAGAAAGGGGTGGGCCCCGCATAGGGGTCGTCGCCGTCGGGACTGGGGTCGGTACCTTCGGTGGTGTCGCTGTCGGTGTCGGGTCTGGAACCGTCGCCCTGCCCGTGTGATGGGTCATCGGCGCGGCAGGCGAAATAACGCTGGCGCTGACGGACGTGTTCGTCCCATGCCGTGGTGAGGGCTCGGACCATGTGGGGTGTCGCAAGGTCGGTGTCGTCGGGCGTGAACATGCGGGCATCGGGTCCGAGGTGCCACAGGGTGCCGCGCGGGGCGTGGGGATCTCGGTCTTCATCGGGTGCCCGGGGTCTTCGGGGGTCGATGTGGCGGTCGGTCTTCATGCGGTGATGCGCCCTGCACAGGAGGTGGAGGTTCTCGATCTCGGTGCGGCCGCCGGCTTCGGGGTCCGCGTGGTCGTATTCCTCGATGTGGTCGCACTCCGTGGCCGTGCGTGTCGGGCGATCGCAGCCGGGGACCGCGCAGGTCGCGTTCCGCAGCCGCAGATGCTCCAGCATGGCTCGCGGCGGGGTGTACGTCGTGGCAGGCAGGGGCAGGAACTGCGCGGTGACGGGATCGGTGAGCACCCGCTGCCAGAACTGCTCCCCGGCGGCGAGGTCCCGCGCCATCTCCGCCGGGATCGGGATCGTCCCGCCCAGCAGGGCGGGCAGCGTGCTGCAGCCCATCAGGGTCAGGGCGGGAACCGTCACGGTGATCCGGAACCGCTCGGCCGGCACGCGCACGCCCTCGGTGTCGAACCGGGCACTCATCAGCAGCTGGTGGCGGATGCGGTTCAGGGACAGCGGATACCCGCGTCCCCGCGCGATGCCGTCGGGATCCAGGGGGAGCTCGTCGCCGCTGGCGATCGCGCGGCGCTGCGCGTCCTGCACGGCCCGTGCAGTCGCGTCCAGTCGCTGGGAGAAGGACAGGACGTCCGGGATGGGACCGGTGACGGCGAGTGTCAACGCCCCGGGTTCGTGCGTCTCCTGGAGTTCGACGCGATGGCAGGAGGATTCCGGGGGCGGGACGGGATCCTCGGCTGTGACGGCGAGCCACTCGATCAGGTAGCCGAGTTCCCGGCGGAACCGGTCGTGACTGATCCCGAGATCCCAGGTCGCGATCTCCTCATCCGCCCGCAACCGGTCGGGCTCGGCGAGGCTTCTCGTCCGACGCAGGGTGGCATCGAACCACCCCACGGGGAAAGCACCCTGGCTCATCAGCTCCAGCAGCCGCGGGAAGCAGGAGGTCGCGGTGTGCGCCGTGCGCAGCAGGTCCCCGGCCGCAGAGAGCGAGCAGCGCAGAGCAGTCGCGACCTCGAGCTCATGCAGCCCCTGTTGGCTGGGGTCATCAGGGTCGGGGTCGGTCCAGAACGGGGCAATCGCCCGCAGCCGCGCAGCGTATTCCTGACCGTGCACCCGGCCGAGGTCCCACAGCTCCAGCAGCGCCGCCGATACGTCCGACTGATCCTCCAGCTGCAACCGCTCGGCGACAGCGCCCCGATGGATGGGGTCACGGGCGCGGACCCGCGGCTGCCCGTCTGGCGGGCGCTCGCCGGGGGGCAGCCGGTCATACCCGCCCCGGCACGACCGGTGCATCGGTGCTGAATCGGCGGAGTCGTCTCGTGCGGGCGCGGGCTCACCTGTATGCGGGTCTCGCCGGTCGAACTGACCCGACTTCCCCCGGCCATGCAGCACCGGTCGGTCCTGTCCGGGCGCGCCAGCGCGATCCGGGGGAACGGACCGGTCACGATCCGGCTCCTCATCGAGCGCGTCCTTTCCACTCATCACGCACCTCCTTCGCCTCTATCGCTCGTGCCTCCCGCGGGCCGGCCGTCAGGACGACCCGTCGCATCGAACACGTGTTCGATAATGTCGACTCTAG
>JAUNUA010000318.1 GCA_030538435.1 Brachybacterium sp. | reverse complement strand
GATCAGGGCCTCGGTCCAGGCTTCGAGGTAGACCGCGGCGATGTCGGCGTCCTGTGTGGCCTGGGTGGCGGGCTGGGAGTCTGCCAGTCGGGCGACCAGGTCGCGGACCTTAGGGGCGATGGCCCGCTGGGCCGGAGTCAGTGCCGTGCTGTAGGCCTCGGCCCGCTTCAGCGGCGAGGAGTCCACAGTGTTGCCGCGCAGGGTTGCCGCGGCGGCGACCTGGGAGTACTTCACCGCATCGGTGGACTCTCCGGGGTAGGGACAGCAGGTGATGTCGGTGCAGTCATAGTCGCGGACGTAACCGCCGCCGGTCTGCCAGACGGTGCGGATCGGGGCCTGGGCGGCTTCGAGAGCGATGCCCAGGGCCTCGCGCAGCACCGAGTGGATCCGGGGGTCGTCCTGGGCGTCTCGGCCCGACGGGTCGATGAATCCGAACGGGGCGTTCGGGTCGGCGGGGGCGGTGTCGGTGTAGAGGACCACAAGCGAGGCATCGTGGTGGGCGGAGATGATCTCGGCGGCGTAGTGCGCCTCGGCGGCGGCGGCGATCGGGTCACCCTCGGGGGGCAGGTCCATCCGCAGGACCGCTCCGGTCCGGTTGCCGTTGAGTCCGATGACCACGAATGAATCCTCAGGGGTGAATCCCAGCGCGTAGGAGACCAACGCCAGCACATCGGCGGGGCCGCCGAACGTGACCACGGCGGGGTCATTCTCGCCAGAGTTTCCGGGGGTGCCGGGGGTGCCGGGGTTCTGAATCATGAGGTATCCCTTTCGTCTGGGGTGCGGCCCGCCGCGTGCAGGCCGTCCACTCAAGTATACACACACATTAGGGTGTGTTGGCAATACCCGTAGTACACGTATTACCCGTACTACGGGTATTGCCTGCATCCACGCCGGAGACCACTGCGGCGAGCGCGGCGGCGAGCGCGCCGGACGCCGTCCTGGGGTGTTTCCTCGCGCGGGGTCGCTTGTTCGCGTCTCACTGGTAGTCGGCGTCGGCGATCTTGTAGATGCGCACTCGCGGCACTCCGAGGGCCTTGGACAGGTCAATGGCGCTGACGCCTGTGGCGCGCGCGTGCTGGACTGCCGCGCGGCGTGCGGCGGTGGCGTCCTGCAGCTCCTTAGTGAGCCGCTGAACCTCGGCGTGAGCCCGCACGGCGGCGGCGGTGGCGTCGTCGTGAGTCTCGGAGGGGTCTGTGGTGGCGTCCATGTCGGGGGATTCCTTTCTGAGTGTGTGGGGCGAGGATCACCGCAGGGCGACGTTTTCGGCGGCGCGGTCCATGTAGGCGCTGAGACTGGCTGCACTGCCGCGCATTTCCAGGAACGGGCTGAGGTAGTGGACGGTGAGCGCGCCGTCGGCGAGCGCGGTCACTGTGATCTGAGCTTTTCCGGTGTCGAGGGTGGCGGTGTCTCGGTCGCCGGTGATTGTCCAGTCTCGGACCTTGCGGGCTACGCGGTGGCGGCGGGCGGCGGTCCTGAGGGAGCTGGCGAGCTTTGCGGCGGCGTCGGTGCGGTGTGTCATCGTCTCGCTTCCTTTCGTGGGGTGCCGGCACCGCCTGGTGTGGACGGGGCTGGTGATGGGTGTCTCAGACTTGCTCGATCAGGTCGCCGATCAGTGCGAGGCGGACCTGGTTGCCCTTGCGCCGCATGGGTCCGGACATGATGCCGATGACGTCGTAGACGCCGGGGCGGTTGGTCTCTACGAGGGTGTAGAGGGCACCTCGAGGGCCGACGAGCTGGTAGTCCGGCGCGTATCCGGCGACGTGCATGATCTGGACGCTGTAGCTTGTGCGGCCGATCTGCACGGTTCCCATTGCGGTGATCGTGTATCCGTCGTGCTGGGTGGTGGTGGTCGGGGTGATCGTGTTCATGGCGGGTGATCCTTCCGGGCCGGATGCGGCGTTGTGACTACTACTGTACCCACCCGGGTACAGCTACGCAACCCGAGGTGCAGAACAGTTCCGGCCCCGCCCGTTGTGGGCGGAGCCGGTGACTCAGGGACGGCGCTCGAGCCGGAATCCAGTTGTGCACGAGGGGACGATCACGGTCCGCCCGGTGCTCTGACGCTGGGCACCGGCCCGGCGGTCCAGCTCGTCGCTGATCCGATCCCGCAGCTCGGGGCTGTTCTTGGCGGCCTCAGAGTCCCGGCCGATCCGGACGAGCTCGGCAGTGGTGAAGTGGCGGAGGTAGTTCTTCATGGTGGAGATCCTTTCGGTGCGACTGCGGCGCGTTGTGATTACTACTGTACCCACCTGGGTACAGATATGCAACCCGAGGCGCGAAACCGTTCCCGCCCCGCGCCCCTCGACGCCG
>JAUNUA010000317.1 GCA_030538435.1 Brachybacterium sp. | reverse complement strand
GCATCGGTCCGCACCGCCCTGTTCGACAAGACCGGCACCCTGACTCGGGGACGACCGGTGCTGGTCGACGTACTGCCCGCCGACGGCCATGACGCATCCGAGCTGCTCGCGCTCACCGCCTCCGCCGAGCAGTACTCCAGTCACGTTCTCGCCGCCGGGGTGCTCGCCGCTGCCCGAGAGCGGGACCTGCCGATCCTGTCGGCCGAGCACGCGAGCGAGGAAGCCACCAACGGTGTGCGCGCTCGCATCGGCGGACGAGAGGTGGTCGTGGGCAAGCGCGCCTACATCACCTCGATCACGGGACCGTTCGAGACCGCCGAGGTCCGTGCCGGTCAGGCTGCCGCCTACGTCGCGATCGATGGCCGCTTCGCGGGCACGGTGCTGCTTGCCGACCGGGTCCGCGAGGAATCCCCGCCGGTGATCGACTGGATGCAGAAGCAGGGTTTCCAGACCACGATGATGCTGACCGGGGACGCGGAGGCCACGGCCCGGCACATCGCCGCCGAGGTCGGCATCGGACAGGTGCACGCCGACCTCCTCCCGCGGGACAAGGTCCACCTCGCTGCGACCGCCCAGCCGCGGCCCGTGATGATGGTCGGCGACGGCGTCAACGACGCGCCGGTCCTCGCCACCGCGGACGTCGGTCTGGCCATGGGGGTCGCAGGGTCGACCGCTGCCGGGCAGGCGGCCGACGGGGTGATCCTGCGCGACTCCCTCCGGCCTGTCGCCGACGCCGTCGCGATCTCGCGGCACACCGTCGCTGTCGCGAAGACAGCGATCTGGATCGGGATCTCCCTGTCGATCGGGCTGATGCTGACCGCAACCACCGGGATCATCCCCGCCGTGGCCGGCGCTCTGCTGCAGGAGGTCGTGGACCTCGCCGCGATTCTCTACGCGCTCCTGGCCCTGCGTCCACCGAGGAGCCTGCGTCAGCTTCGCCATCAGATGGAGGGTGTCGCCGAGCAGGGCCAGTCCAGGGAGGGCGGCGAGGAGCTCAACAGCGGAGCCGCACGCGATGGCGTCAGGGAGCACGCGACCCGTACATAGGCAGGTGCCGTGCTCTCTGACGCCAATCCGTGCAGAAACGAGCCGCGGAGAGTCCGCAGGAACCGGCTTTCTAACACGCTCTAACGGGTATGCTCGGTGGGACCTCGAGCTCCGGACGCGGAGGGAGAAACCCGTGATGACCAACCCCTTCACCCCCGGATTCGGGGTCGCACCGCCGATCCTCGCGATCGCCGGCACGCCCGTCGAGGACTTCCGCCGGGCGCTCGCCGCCGGTGGCGGTGCCGGACGTCAGATCCTCATCTCCGGGATGCGCGGCACCGGCAAGACCGTGCTGCTGACCCAGCTGCGGGTCGCCGCGCATCAGGAGGGCTGGGAGTCGATCCGCCTGCACACCGCGTCGGAGCACATGGCAGGCAGTCTGCGAGCGAGCGCCGCACACCTGCTGCGGGGACTTGACCCCGAGGCAACCACCTCTCACCTGACCGCTGCCAGCGGTTCCGCCCTGGGGTTCGGCGGCAGCGCAGGGCGCGACATCGTCGACCGCTACGAGGACATCGAGGAGCCCCTGCACGTGATCCTCGACCGCCTCACCGGGCTGCTCGGGGAACGCGGCGGTGGCCTCATGATCGCCGTCGACGAGATCCAGGCGGCCGACCCGCCGCAGCTGCACGAGATCGCCCAGCACGTACAGACCCTCGTCGAGGACGCCCGACCCGTCAGCTTCGTCGGCGCGGGCCTGCGCAGCGGCGTCGAGGACCTGCTCACCAATCCCAGCACCACCTTTCTGCGGCGCGCCCACCGCGTCGAACTCGAGGTCATCGACGTGGGCTCCGCCGCCAGCACCATCGAGATGACCGCCGCGGAAGGCGGAAAGACCATGACCGCGGACGCCGCCCGGGAGGCCGGCGACATCTCCCAGGGCTACCAGTACCTGATGCAGCTCATCGGTGCCGGCGCCTACGACGCCGCCGGGGACGGCGGAACCATCGGGCTCGAGCAGGTCCGCGAGGCGGAGCTGCCCGCGGTCGCCGAGGTGATCAAGAACGTCCACGGGCCCGCGCTGCGCGGCATCTCCGCCCGCAAGATGGACTACCTGGTCGCGATGTCCGAGGACGAGGGCCCCTCGACGGTCGCCGACATCGCCGAGCGCATGGGGGTGGACGTGAAGTACCAGTCGGTCTACCGCGACCGCCTGCTGAAGGAGGACCTGATCCGCGCTGCCGGCGTCGGCCTGGTCGAGTACTCCCTGCCGTACCTGCGTGAAGCGATCATCGACAAAGCCGCCGGCGGCACCCGCTACGC
>JAUNUA010000025.1:1781-17683 GCA_030538435.1 Brachybacterium sp. | reverse complement strand
GCCTCGCCGTCCAGGTCACCCGCGAGGACGAGGTTCCGGTGTCCGCCCGCGACGGGCGCACCTAGGCTGAGACCCGGCCAGGCTGCGCGAACCCTCTCCGGGACGCTGTTCATCGCGTGGCGACCTCCAGCAGGTCCAGGACATGCCGGTAGGGCTCCCCGGTCGCGGCGCTCATCCCCATCTCGCAGGTGCGGTTGGAGGAGACGTACCAGTCGGTCGGGCGCTCGGCGACCTCCGCGGCCTCAGCGGCGGTCGCGGACGCGGTGAGCTCCGGGTGCAGCAGCCCGCGGTCCCCCGCATACCCGCAGCAGCCCCAGGCGAGGGGCACCACCACCTCGGCTGCAGCAGCCTCGGCGAGCGCCCGGACATCCTCCGCCGCTCCCAGATGCGTGGTCGAGCAGGTGGGGTGGATCGTCACCGATTCCACGGGGCTCCTCACCTCCAGGCGGTCCAGCAGCGCACGACGCACGAACGTCGTCGCATCCATCACCTCCATGTCGGTGCCGGTGAGGGCGTCGAGAAGCCCCTCGGTGCAGCTGGAGGCGTCGACCACGACGGGCAGGCGCTCGCCGCGCCCCGGGCGGCCATCGCCGCCCGCCGTCGCCTCCACCAGCACCGTCCGCACCTGCGAGCGCATCCGCCGCTTCGCCGCCGTCATCCCCTTGGAGGAGAACGGGGTGCCGCAGCACAGGTTTCCGATGCTCTCCGGCACCGCGAGCGCCACCCCGGCGCGCTCGGCGAGCACGGACAGGGCATCCGCTGCGGTGCCGCCGAACATGGTGCCGACGCAGGCGGGAAACAGAACCGCGACGACCGGTCCGTCCGCGGCGCCCACCCGCCCGGGCGTGCGCGTCGGGCCGCCGCGCCGCGGCAGCTCCGGCCGGTAGTCCGGCACCCGCTCGGCGCCGAGGACCCTGCGCGCCGCTCTAGTGGCGGCGCGGGGGAGCGCCGCCGGCAGCTTCCCGGCGACACCGAGGGCCGTGCTCGCTCCACGGGTCGTCGCCTCCCAGTGCCGCCCCGCGGTGCCCCACACCGCCCGGTCCGCCGCCCCCGCGTCCTCGGCGCGCAGGCGCCGCACCAGGTCCCCGGTGTTGATATCGACCGGGCAGGCGACCGCGCACATCCCATCGACCGCGCAGGTCTGCACCCCGTCGTAGGTGAACCTGTCGCGGATCGCGCGGGCGGTGCGAGTGTCCCCGCGCTGCTCGGCGAGCGCGGCGTCGCGACGCAGCACGATCCGCTGACGCGGGGTGAGGGTGAGGTCGCGGCTCGGACACACCGGCTCGCAGTACCCGCACTCCACGCACCGGTCGACCTCCTCCTCCACCTCGGCGACAGGCTTCAGGTCCCGGTGGTGGGCCTCGGGGTCCTCGGTGAGCACCACCCCTGGGTTCAGGATCCCGTGCGGATCCACGAGGCGCTTGATCTCCCACATCACCCCGGTCAGCGCGGGCCCATACTGGCGCTCGACGAACGGGGCCATCACCCGCCCCGTGCCGTGCTCGGCCTTGAGGTTCCCGCCCATGGCGAGCACCAGGTCCACCATTTCCTCGGTGAAGCGGACGAAGCGGCCCCCGGTGTCCTCCAGGTGCTCGTTCAGCAGGAAGTGGATGTTGCCGTCCTTGGCGTGCCCGAAGATCACCGACTCCTCGTAGCCGTGCGCATCGAACAGCCCCTGCAGGTCCCGGCAGGTCTCACCCAGCCGCGCCACCGGCACCGCGACGTCCTCCAGCAGCGCGGTCGACCCCGCCGGCCGGGCCCCGGCGACCGCCGCATAGAGCCCCTTGCGCACCGTCCACAGGGCCGACCGGCGCCCCGGATCCGTGGTCATCGCGAACGGTGAGGCCAGCGGCAGCTCCGCCGCGAGGCGGTCCGCGGCGGCGGTGTGTCCCGCCAGTTCCTCGGCCGAGGACGCGGACTGCTCCACCAGCAGCGCCGCGTGGCCCGCCACGTCCACACCCCGGATCTCCTCGGGTACCTGCGCGAGCTGCTGGGCAACGACGAGGGAGCGTGCATCCAGCAGTTCCACCGCCGCGAAACCTGTCTCCACGATTCCCGGCAGGGCGTCCATCGCCGCCGCCAGATCGGGGAACGTCAGCAGGCCCGTGGCCACGTGCGGCGGCACCTCCACCGTGCGGAACACCGCGGAGGACACGAACGCGAGGGTCCCCTCGGAGCCGATGACCAGGTGGGCGAGGATCTCCGCCGGGGTCTCGAAGTCCAGCAGGGCGTTCAGCCCGTACCCCATCGTGTTCTTCAGCGCGAACCGCTCGGTGATCACCTGTGTCGCGTCCGGGTCCTCGTGCACCCGTTGGCGCAGGCGCAGCAGCCCCGCGTGCAGCTCCGGCTCCGCCGCCCGCAGGCGCGCATCGGCGTCCGGCCGCGCGGTGTCGACCACCGTCCCGGACGGCAGCACCATGCGCAGGGACTCCAGGGTGCGGTAGGAGTTCTCGGTGATCCCCGCGGTCATCCCCGAGGAGTTGTTCGCGATCACCCCGCCGATCGTGCAGGCCGCCTCGCTCGCCGGATCCGGGCCGAGACGCCGCCCGTACCGGCGCAGGTGCGCGTTGACCTGCGCGAGGACCGCCCCCGGCCCCACCCGCACCCGGGCACCGTCGTCCAGCACGTCGATGTCGCGGAAATGTCGGCGGACGTCCGCCAGGATCGAATCCGACTGCGCCTGCCCGGCAAGGCTCGTCCCTCCCGCCCGGAACGTGAGCGGCCGGCGCGCGCGTCGCGCATCCGCGAGCTGGGCGATGACGTCGGCCTCCGAGCGAGGGGTGCTGATCGCCTCCGGGATCAGCAGCACGTGGGAGGCGTCGTGGGCCAGGGCATGGCGGGCGACGACATCGGTGTCGAGCGCCGGGACGGGCGGAGACGTCATCCATCCACCGTAATCGAGAGCCGGATAGCCTGATCCGGTGATGTCCCCACCAGCCGCCGGAACCCTCCGGGTGATCGACTCCTGGCTGAGCCCCGACGGCGCCGACGGCGTGCCCGAGGCGCATGCCCGCCGCTTCGCCCGCAGCTGTGCCGCGCTCCTGGACACCGAAGAGGACCAGGTCCGCGCGTGGCTGATCGACGCCGCCCGTGCCGTGCCCGCCGCCGGCCGCTGGTTCCCCCGCGCCGAGGCCTGGACGGTCACGGGCGAGGACTGCGCGGAGGTGCTGCTGCACCTGAACCTGCGGCCCGCCCCGGACCGCCCGCCGGGCGCGCGCCTGCACACGATCGACGCGCCCGATCCCCGCACCGAGCCCCGTCACAAGGGCCCGGACCTGGACCTGCTGGCGGAGCTGCGCACCGAAGCGGACCAGCACCGGGCGGGAGACGCCGTGCTGGTGGACGCCGATGGGATGGTGCTGGAGACCGACCACAGCGCCCTCGTGTGGTGGCGCGGCGACGTCCTCTGCGTGCCCCACCCGGAGCTGCCGCACCTGCCGTCGGTGACCGTCGAGCGCCTCGTCGCGGCGGCGGACGAGCACGGCGTGGCGGTGCGCCCCGAGCGGGCCCGGCCCGTCGACCTCGCCGGCTGCGAGGTGTGGGCGCTGAACACGCTGCGCGGCATCGACATCGTCGTCGGATGGACCGGCAGCCACGGCGACATCGAGCTCGCCACCCGGCCGGGCCGCGCTGAGACGTGGCAGCGCCGCCTGGATGCCCGACCGCTGGCGGCCGGCGCGCCGTGAAGATCCTGCTGGTCGACAACCACGACTCGTACACCTACAACCTGCACCAGCTGATCGCACGCACCCTGGGCACCGTCCCGCACGTGATCGCGGCCGACGACCCCGCCCTCGACGCCCGACTGATCGAGGACGCCGATGCGGTCGTCATCTCCCCGGGTCCCGGGCGACCCCAGTGCGCGGGCGATGTCGGGGCGTGGCCCGCGCTGATCGCCGCCTCCGATGTCCCCGTCCTCGGCGTGTGCCTCGGACACCAGGGCCTGGCGCTCCTGTCTGGGGCCGACGTCGCCCTTGCGCCCGCTGCCCGCCACGGCCACATCTCCCGTCTCACCCACACCGGCGGTGGCCTGTTCGCCCATCTCCCGCAGGGCACGGAGGTCGTGCGCTACCACTCCCTTGCCGTGCCGGAACCTCTCCCGGAGACCCTCATCGCCGACGCCTGGTCCGAGGATGGCGTGCTGCAGGGCTTCCACCACCGCGATCGGCCCTGGTGGGGGGTGCAGTTCCACCCCGAATCCGTGGCGAGCGCCCACGGAGAGACCATCATCCGCACGTTCGCGGAGCTCGCGGGTCTTCGCGGCAGCGCGCCACGGCTGCTGCGTCGGCGCATCCCCGCCGCTCCCGACCCGGAAGCACTCGCCGCGGACCTGCTCACGGGCGCGCACGTCGGGTTCTGGCTGGACAGCGCCCTGGTCGACCACCGCGTCAGCACCA
The DNA here is from genome assembly GCA_030538435.1 of Brachybacterium sp. GTDB lineage: Bacteria > Actinomycetota > Actinomycetes > Actinomycetales > Dermabacteraceae > Brachybacterium. The sequence goes on along the minus strand of JAUNUA010000025.1, from coordinate 13,286 downwards.
GCGCCATCGGGGTGCCCGGCGGGCGCCTCGGGGAGGTGCTGCGATATCGCGTCGGCACCGGCCACGTCGAGGTGCTCGATGAGCGGGCCGCCCCCGTCGCGACCCTCGAGGGCACGATCCTGGATGTTCTCGAGCAGAGACTGCAGACCCGTCACCTCCCGGCCGACCCGACCCTGCCGCTGGACCTCGACGGCGGGTACGTCGGCGCGCTCGGCTACGAGGTGAAGACCGACCTGGGGCATCCCGCGAGCCACCGCTCCCGCACCCCCGACGCGGTCTGGATCGCCGCCACCCGCACCGTCGCGATCGACCACCGTGCGGGGGAGGCGTGGGCGCTGGCGCTCGTGGATCCCGCCGACCCCGACGACGTCCGCGACGGCGAACGGTGGCTCGACCGGGCGGAGGCCGCCGTGCGAGATGCCGCCCGGCCCGTCACACCGAACCACGTCCCGCCCGCACCCCGGGACGCCCCGCCCGCCCGGCCGGGCCCATCGGACGCCCAGCTCGAAGAGCATCTGCACGTCGGCAGGGCCGCCTACCTCACCGCCGTGGAGGACGCCCTCGCCGAGCTGCGGGCCGGGGAGAGCTACGAGATCTGCCTGACGAACGAGCTGACCGCGCCCGCCCCCGCGGACCCGTTCGGCGCCTACCGAGCCCAGCGGCGCACGAACCCCGCCCCCCGCGCCGCTTACCTGCGCGTCGGCGACCTGCACGTGCTCTCCAGCTCACCCGAGCAGTTCCTGACCATCGACCGGGACCGCATCATCGAGTCCGCCCCCATCAAGGGGACTGCGCCACGCGACCACGAGGATGCGGCCGCGGACGCCGCCATCGCCGCGGCCTTGACCTCCTCGCCGAAGACCCGCGCGGAGAACCTCATGATCGTCGACCTCGTGCGCAATGACCTCGGACGGATCTGCGAGATCGGCAGCGTGGAGGTGCCCGAGCTGATGGCCGTCGAGACCTACGCGAGCGTCCACCAGCTGGTGACCCGCATCCGCGGGCATCTGCGCCCCGGGGTCACCGCCATCGACGCCCTGCGCGCCGCCTTCCCCGGCGGCTCCATGACCGGCGCCCCGAAGCGCCGCACGATGGAGATCATCGACCGGCTCGAGGACCGCGCCCGCGGCCTCTACTCCGGGACGCTCGGGTACCTGGGCCTCGCCGGCACCGCGGACCTCTCCATCATCATCCGCACCGCCGTGATCCAGGACGGGCTGCTCACGGTCGGGGCCGGCGGCGCGATCGTGCTGGACTCCGACCCCGAGGAGGAATGGCAGGAGATGCTGCTGAAGCTCCGGGCGCCCCTGCTCGGAACCGGACTCGATGAGCAGTCCCGCTGGCTACACTGACCGCCATGTCTTCCCACTCCGACGCCCTGGTCCTGCGGCCTTTCGAAGGGATCCCCGCCGAACGGGACCTGGTCGCCATGCGCCAGCTGATCCCTGCCGCCACCATGACCGCGTCCACCACCGCCGACCACGGCGCCGTGCCCGTCACCATCGCAACCATCCTGCCGATGGCCTGGCCCGCGGTGCGCCGCACCGACGGCTCCATCGTGATCGGCCTGCAGGCCTCCGTCCCCGGAGGTGACCTCTCCCGGGCCTTCGGGCAGGCCATCGCCCAGGCACTCGAGACCGAGCCCGGCAGCCCCGTCACGACCCTCGACCTCACCGCGGACTCCCCGCGCCTGCAGGACGTGCTGGACCTGACCGGTGACTTCCCGCTGCAGATCCACGACACCTTCGACTTCTGGATCGACCCCGACGCCGACCGCACCCCCGAGGTGGAGGCCTCCCTCAGCCAGGCGAACGAGTCGATCATGCCGACCGTCGCCATCGACGCGCTCCCGCACGCTTTCTGGGTCGACGCCGGCGCGAAGGAGCACCTGCGCTGGGTGCTGGACGCCGCAGAGGAGCGCGTCATCGACGCTGTCGCGCGCCTGCACGCCCGCCGCGCCTCCGCCATCGGTGAGGGCACCAAGTACGTCGGTTCCTTCCGGGCCGATGGGATGAGCGTCCCCGTCTGGGATCTGCCGACGGGCTTCGGCGCCGCAGGCGTCGAGAAGGCCGCCGAGGAGTTCCGGGCCCGCTTCGAGGAGGCCCTGGCCAGCGAGGAACCGCTCACCGCACTGGAGCGCCGCGCCCGAGGAGGCATCGTCGCCCGGCAGGTCACCCTGCGATGAGCGTTGCGGTGATCATCCCCGCCAAGGATGAGGCGGAGCGGATCGAGGCGACCGTCCGGTCCGCCAGCACCATCCCGGGCGTGGACATGGTGGTGGTCGTCGACGACGGCTCCACCGACGCCACCTCCGCCCTCGCCAAGGGCGCGGGCGCCCTGGTGGTCCGCCACCCCTCCAACAAGGGGAAGGCCGCCGCGATGGTCACCGGGGCGATGGTGGTCGCGATGCGGGAGAGCGCCGATCGGGCCGACGGTGGGGCCACGTTCCGTGAGGAGCTGCACGCCGAACCGCGGGTCGCCGGCCACACCGGTCCGCTGCCCGTCATCGCCCCCGGCGACGTCACCGAACGGGCTCTGCTGTTCCTCGACGGGGACATGACCGACTCCGCTGCAGGGGCCGCGCCGCTGGTCCGGGCGGTGCTCGAGGACGGCGTCGACATGGCGATCGCGCTGCTGCCCCAGCAGGAGGGCGCCGCCGGGTTCGGGATGGTGGTGCGCACCGCCCGCGACGGGATCCGCCGTGCCACCGGCTGGGAGGCGACCCAGCCGCTCTCCGGCACCCGCTGCATCACCCGGGAGGCGTGGGAGGCCTGCCAGCCGCTCGCCCCCGGGTGGGGGGTGGAGACGTCCCTGACGATCGACGCGATCGACGGGGGCTTCTGGGTGAAGGAGATTCCCTGCGAGCTGCGGCACCGGGCGACCGGGCGCGACCTGAAAGGTCAGCTGCACCGGGCCGCGCAGCTCAAGGACGTGCTGCGGGCGCTCGCCCGGCGGCGCCACGTGCGTCCGCCGGAGCCGGACGAGGATCCGGCAGCGCCGGGATCCACAGGGCGAGACTGACCCCCAGGGTCGCCACGATCAGCACCGGACCGGTGTCGTTGGTGGCGTACCCGATCCACGCACCGACGGCGAGCGCCACCCGCACCGCGTACGCGGCGGGGACCTGCTGATCCAGGGCTGCGAGACGACGGAGACCGGCCCGGCGCGGCATCAGCATCGCGACCGTGACGACAGCCCCGAGCAGCACCAGCAGGCCGAGCGGCCAGATCCCGATCAGCATTCCCAGGTTCTGGGAGATCTTCGGCAGCACCACGTCCAGCAGCCGCCCCGACAGCAGCTCGTCGATGAACCTTCCCAGGTGGGTGCGCTGCTGCGGGGGCCGCAGCCAGTCCGCGAAGGACACCGCGAGCACCGCGGCGAGGGCGCCGGCGCCGAGCGCGAGGACGTGCCACAGCTTCGGCCGGATGCCGGAGACCAGCAGCGCCAGCAGACCGTAGGCGGGCAGTCCCAGCAGCATCGACCCGAAGTCCGCGCCCATGCCGGGGGCGACGGAGATCCCGACGACGACCACCCCGACGCCTAGGGTGAGCAGGGTGCGGGCCCGCCTCCCGCGCCGGGCGGTGAACGCGGCGAGCAGCGCCATCATGGTGCCGGCGAGGACCATCCCCGCCAGATGGTTCGAGAGGCCGTAGAACCGGCCCCCGGAGATCGGCTGCGCGCCCAGCGGGGAGGCCAGCTGCAGGGGGGAGCCGGCCGCGGACTCGGCGAGGATGATCCCGGCGATGAGCGCCCCCGCCACTCCGGGGGCCCCGAGTCGGTGGCGCCGCCAGGGCCCGGTGGCGACGAGGACGGTCAGCGCCAGCGCCCCCGTCCAGACCACCGCGGTGAGGGCGAGCCAGGGGATCTCGGCGCGCCACCATGGCACGAGGCTTGCGCACAGACCGACGGGCAGGGCGAGCGGCGCGGCGACCATGGCGAGGCGCGCCGCGGCGGCGAGACGCGCCCGGCGGCGCAGCGGCGTCAGCAGCACGATGAGCCCGATCGCGCCGGGCAGCATCCAGGAGCCGAGCGCCACCGCGGTGGCACCGTCCACGAGGTGCGCGGCCTGGGAACGGTCGAGTGCCAGGCGGGCGGGTTCGGTGTGCTCCTCGCCGTGCAGGGGTTGGCCGGGCAGGACGACATCGGGTGCGACCTCGTGGCTGGCGAGGATCGTCGGCAGCAGATCGGTGAGGATGACGATGCCGCTCTGGTGGCTGGATCCACTGGTGAGCGCCTGGTGGGGGTGGGCGGAGTCGGTGAGGACCTGCAGTTGGGCGGCCCCGCCGCGGGAGGCGGCGCCGGCGGGACCCGCGTCCTCGAGGTCGGTGGCGGCGACGGACACCAGCAGGGTGCGTGGCAGGTCCGCGGCCTCGCAGCCGCCGAACGCATCGAGGGTTTCCCCCACCCGGGTGTCCAGGGCGGCGAGGTCCGCGGGCCGGTCCTGGTGGTCGACGGATGGCGCGTCCACCAGGACGATCGCGTGGTCCTCGAGTCCGGTGCGGACGTCGCCTGCGTCCAGGCGGTCCCGGGCGTCGAGGGTGAGGGCACCGCCGGGCAGCAGGTCGAGCCGGTCCACGGCGGGGCTCGGGATGCCGGCCGTGCGGGGCGCCTCCGCGGCGAGGCCCCGGTAGCCGGTGCGGATCGTCTCGGATCCCTGCTCGCGGGTGGAGATCGGCGTGACGGAACTGGTGTTCAGGGCGCCCGCGCCGGAGCGGTCCACGAGGCACTGCAGGTGCGGGGTGTCCGCGGTGATGTCCTCCCAGGTGAGACCGGAGGTGAGGATCGCCAAGCGGACAGGAGCAGCGGAACCGTCGGCGTCATCGGCACGGGCAGCGTCGAGCGGGAGCAGCGCGGCGAGCACGACCACGATCGCGCCGAGCGCCGCGAGCGTCACACCTGGGGCGCGACGGGAGGCGGCTCGCAGGGACGGCATGCCCCGATCGTACGGAAGCGCCCTGACGCGAGGCCGGGAGGGCGCCGGGGTGGTCGCCCGCGACCGGCGCGGGAGAGTCGCACTACGCTGGGCGATCATGCGGTACGGATTCCTGGGCCCCGAGACCACCTTCACCCATCAGGCGCTGCTGCAGGCCCTCGTCGACGCCGAGGGGCGACCCGAGCTGGTGCCTTTCACCTCTGTCGCCACTGCCACATCGGCGCTGGTGGAGGGGGATATCGACGCGCTCATGGCGCCGATCGAGAACTCCGTGGAGGGTGGTGTCTCCGGCACCCTGGACGTGCTCGCCGCGGCCCGCCGGATCCTCATCATCGCCGAACAGGTCGTGCCGATCACGTTCGTGCTCGCGGCGAGGCCCGGCACGACGCTGGCGGACGTGACCTCGGTCGCCTCCCACACGCACGCCCAGGCGCAGGTCCAGCAGTGGATCCGCGCCTACCTGCCGGATGTCGCCATCGAGCCGGCGTCCTCCACCGCCGCTGCCGCCCAGGAGCTCGCCGAGGCGACACCGGAGGAAGCGGCCGGTCGCGCCGCGATCTGCTCGCCGCTCGCGGCGGAGCACTTCGGCCTGGACGTCCTTGAGGGCGGCATCGAGGACACCCGCGGTGCCCAGACCCGTTTCGTGCTGGTCACCCGCAACGGCCGGATCCCCGCCCGCACGGGCTCGGACAAGTCGACGCTGATGGTGCAGCTGCCCCACGATCGCGCAGGGGCGCTGCTGGAGATGCTGGAGCTGTTCGCCTCCAACGGGGTGAACCTCTCGCGGATCGAGTCGCGCCCCACCGGTGACGCGCTCGGCCGCTACTCCTTCTCCCTCGACGTGGAGGGGCACCTCGCGGATCGTCGGGTCGCGGCGGCGCTGCGGTCGCTCCACCGGCTCTGCCCGGTGGTGCTGTACCTGGGTTCCTACCCGCGGGTGGATGGCGGGCGTCCCATCGTCACCGACGTCCACCGGGACGACGCGTACGACGATGCCCGCGATTGGGTGGAGCGCCTCAGCGAGATGATCGCCGAGGACTAAGGGAACTCGGCGGGTCAGCGTCCGCGCGGCACCCGCATCAGCAGCGCCCCCGGGTCGACCTCCGCGGCGATGTGGGTCGCCTCGCCGAGGGTGTCGCCGTCCATCTGCACGGGCTGCGCCTTCGAGGTCGTCACCGACACCGACGTGGTCATGTAGCGCTGCATGGTCGACAGCTTCGGTCGCGTCGCCAGGCGCGGGTTCACCAGTTGCGTGATGATCTGGCTGAGACCCGCGGCGCCGCGCCAGTTCAGCGCCAGGATCTCCAGTTTCCGGTTGTCGATCGTGGCGCCCGGCATCAGCGTGATCCCGCCGGGCAGCTTGCCGACGTTCCCGACCAGCACGGTGCGTGCCCGCATCTCGTGGTGGACGGCGCCGGGGAGGTCGATGTGGACCTCATGCGAATGACCGATCACGCTCTTCATACCGGCCAGGACGTAGGCGATCCAGCCGATCCGTCGCTTCATCTGGGTGGTGGTGGCGCCGATGATCTCCGCATCCGCGCCGATCCCCGCGATCACCAGGAAGGCGTGGCGCGGCGCGACCTCCAGGTCCTTCACGGAGTCCGAGACCCGCAGCCACCCGATGTCCACCCGTTGCTGCGTGCCGGTCAGCGCCACCATCATCGCGGCCTCCGGATCATCCAGCGGCAGGTCGAGGTTCCGGGCCAGCAGGTTCCCGGTGCCCATCGGCAGGATCCCCATCTGCACGCCGCTGCCGGCGAGGGCAGCCGCCACCAGGCGCACGGTGCCGTCCCCTCCCGCGGCGATCACCATGTCGGCGCCGTCGTCGATCGCCTGCTGCGCCTGCCCGCGGCCGGAGTCCTCGGCCGTGGTCTCGATGATCACGGCCTCCCCACCGCCGTAGTTCGCAATGGTGGATCGCAGCCGCTCCCGCAGCGCCTCCGGATCCGGGTGGTGGGTGGGGTTCAGCACGACCACCACCTTGCGGGGCGAGGAGTCCTCCTCCGCCCCTGCATCACCATCGGGGGCTCGGCGGCTGCCGGGGCCGTCCGGGGAGCCGCTGTCCGCGGAGGCCGCGACGGCCGATTCGAGCTCCTGCAGCATGCGTCCCTGGCGATGCAGAACGCTCAGCACCACACCGAGCAGCACCAGCGCGATCACCAGTGCGACCAGGGCGATGATGACGAGCAGCAGGGTGGCGTCCATCCGGCCAGCGTAGTCCTCCGCCGCCGGTACGCTGGATTCATGATCGATCTGCGGCTCCTGCGCGAGCACCCCGACGTCGTCCGAGCAGCCCAGTCGGCCAGGCGCCGCGACCCGGGAGTCGTCGATGAGGTCCTGGAGGCCGACGCCCGCTGGCGTGAGACCCTCGCGGCGTTCGAGACGGCCCGCGCGGAGCAGAAGACCGTCGGCAAGGAGGTCGCGCGCGCCGAGGGCGAGCGGAAGCAGGAGCTGCTCGCCGGGGTGAAACAGCTCGCCGCCGACGTGAAGCGCCTGGAGGCCGAGGCCGCGGTCGCCGCAGAGGCCCGCGACGCCGCCCTGCGCTCCATCCCGAACATCGCCGAGGGCGCCCCCGAAGGGCTGGAGGAGGACTTCGAGGTCCGCGAGACCGTCGGCGAGACCCCCGACTTCGACTTCGCGGTGAAGGACCACCTGGAACTCGCCGAAGGCCTCGGCGCGATCGACATGGCGCGCGGGGCGAAGGTCTCCGGCGCTCGCTTCTACTTCCTCACCGGGGTCGGCGCGCAGCTGGAACTGGCGATCCTGAACGCCGCGATCGACCAGGCGACCCGCGCCGGATTCACCCCCATGATCACCCCCACCCTGGTGCTGCCGGAGGCCATGGAGGGCACCGGGTTCCTGGGCGAGCACGCCGATGAGGTGTACCACCTGGACAAGGGCGATGACCTGTATCTGGTCGGCACCAGCGAGGTCGCGCTCGCCGGGTACCACGCGGGCGAGGTGCTGGATCTGTCCGAGGGCCCGAAGCGCTACGCGGGCTGGTCGGCCTGCTACCGCCGGGAGGCCGGCAGCTACGGCAAGGACACCCGCGGCATCATCCGCGTCCACCAGTTCCACAAGGTGGAGATGTTCTCCTACTGCCGGATCGAGGACTCCTACGCCGAGCACGAGCGACTCCTGGACTGGGAGCGCCAGATGCTCGCGCTGATCGACGTGCCCTACCGGATCATCGACACCGCCGCCGGGGACCTCGGCACCTCCGCCGCCCGCAAGTTCGACTGCGAGGCATGGATCCCCTCCCAAGGGGCCTACCGGGAGCTCACCTCCACCTCCAACACCACCCAGTTCCAGGCGCGCCGGCTGAAGATCCGTGAGCGGCACCTCGACGGTCTGCGGCCGGTCGCCACGCTGAACGGGACGCTCGGCACCACCCGCTGGATCGTTGCGATCCTGGAGAACCATCAGCGGGCCGACGGATCGGTGGTGGTGCCCGAGGGCCTGCGCGCCTATCTCGGTGGGCGCGAGGTGCTGGAGCCGACCCGGTGAGCGCCCTCGAGAATCGACTGTCCTCCGTGCTTCGCCCCCTCATCGGGCGGGACCTGCTGCTGGGGCTCGACGTCGACGGCACCCTCGTCGACCACAGCGGCGCCATGAGCGAGCGGCTGCACGATGCGCTGCAGCGCGCGGCCGGACGCCACCACGTGGTCATCGCGACGGGACGCTCCGTCGGCGCGACCCTGCCGATCGTGCAGGCCGCGGGCATCACCCGGGGCCACGCGGTCTGCTCCAACGGCGCTGTGACCCTGGAGATCGACCCGTCGGCGGCGGATGGCTTTCGGGTGATCGACACCCGGACCTTCGACCCTGCCGAGGCGCTGCGGGTTCTGCACGAGGCGGCGCCCAGTGCCCACTTCGCGGTGGAGACCGCGGACGGGAAGTTCTTCTCCACCCAGGCGTTCCAAGACCCGAGCTTCGGTGTGATCGCCCACGAGTCGCACATCGAGGCACTGCAGGACCTGACCGCTGTGCGGGTCGTCGTCTACTCCCCGGACATCCCCACCGGCGAGTTCACCGAGCTGGTCGCGGAGGCGGGTGTCCACGGCGTGGAGTACGCGGTAGGCACCACATCGTGGCTGGACATGGCCGCTCCGGGTGTCTCCAAGGCGACGGCGCTGGAGTTCGTGCGCGAGCGCCTCGGGGTCGATCCGGACGCGACGCTCACGATCGGTGACGGGTGGAACGACACGGAGATGCTGACATGGGCCACCGTCGGCGTCGCGATGGGGCAGGCCCTCCCCGGCATCCAGGAAGTGGCGGATGTCGTCACCGCCACGATCTGGGACGACGGCGCCGCCGAGGTCTTGGAGATCCTCCAGGGCACGGACTGAGGAGGACCGGGGTCGGTTAAGGGCGCACCTGCAGGATCACTTTCCCCAGGTGGCCGCCGGCCTGCAGAATCTCCTGGCCGCGGGCCCCGTCCTCCAGAGGCAACCGCGCGTGCACCGGGAGGGTGAACCGCCCGTCGGCGATGGCCGGCCACAGCAGCTCCTGAGTAGCCTGCAGGATCCGCGCCTTGTCCTCGACCGCGCGGGACCGCAGCGTGGTGCCGATGACGCGGGCGCGGCGCATCATCAGCTGCCGCACGTCGAGCTCCCCGCGGGACCCGCCGATGGTGCCGATGACGACAAGACGGCCGTGTTCGCGCAGCAGCCGCACATTCCGGGACAGATCCGGGCCACCGACGACATCCAGGATGACGTCCACCCCGCCCTCGGCGTCGATCACGGCAGGCAGGTCCGTGGTGTGCCGGTTCCAGGCGAGGTCGGCGCCAAGCTCTCGGGCGGCCTCGACGGCGCCGTCGGAGCCGACAGTGGTCAGGACGCGCGCTCCGAGCAGGGAGGCGACCTGTATCGCTGCAGTGCCGATCCCTCCGGTTCCCCCGATGATGAGGACCGTCTCGCCCGCGGTGAGACCCGCCTCGAGGTGCAGGTTCGAGACCACCGTCGCAGCGACCTCGATGAGACCGCCCGCGTCGACGAGGTCGAGGCCTTCCGGGGCGGGGAGAACCTGCGCCTCCGGCACCGCGACGGTCTCGGCGTAGCCGCCGCCGGCCAGCAGCGCCACCACCGCCTCACCGGTGTCGCGGCGGTGCCCGGAGATCTCCAGACCCGGGAGGCTGGAGGCACCGGGAGGGGGCGGGTAGGAGCCGGCGACCTGGGCGAGGTCACCGCGGTTGATACCGGCTGCGGTGACGTCGATGAGAATCTCACCGTCGGCCGGGACGGGCTCGGGGACCTCGGCACGGTGCAGGGTGGCGTCGGCAGTGATCGAGAGGGCACGCATGGATGCCACGGTACGCCGGGGGCGGTATCCTCGTCCGGTGCCTCCGGGCACGGGAGGGATGACAGAGCGGCCGAATGTGGTGGTCTTGAAAACCACTGTGCAGTGATCCTGTACCGCGGGTTCGAATCCCGCTCCCTCCGCCCATTGTCCCCTTTTCCGAAGGGCGTTCGCACGGTATTCTGAAGGCCTAGCGAATCCGCTGCGGAAAAAGGGGTGCGTCATGGCCGGTATGACCAAGAATGCGGCGCTGATCGCGCTGCTGGAGGGCGCGCGCTACGAGGTGCTCCCGACCGCGAATATCGTCGGGAAGGTCGCGGGTGCCATCCCCTCAGGTCGCACGGTGACGGTGACCGCCTCCCCGGACAAGGGGCTCGAGGCGACTCTTGCGACCAGTGAGCAGCTCGCCGGGGAGGGGTACCGCGTGGTCCCGCACCTTGCTGCGCGCATGGTGAGCGGGCCGACGGAGCTCGAGGAGATCACCGGGCGCTTGGATGTAGCCGGGATCCGCGACCTCTTCGTCCCCGCAGGGGATGCTGACCCGGCTGCCGGGCCCTACTCGGATTCCCTGTCACTGCTGCAGGAACTCGAGGGGATGGACCACCCGTTCACGCGGGTCGGGATCGCGGGGTACCCGGAGAGTCATCCGCAGATCCCCGACGAACAGATCGAGCGCGCCCTGGTGGACAAACTGCCGTACGCGACCGAGATCGTGAGCAACATGTGCCTTGACCCGGCGCTGGTCGTCCGCTGGATCGGGGGTCTGAGCAGGCGCGATGTGCAGCTGCCGGTGCTGGTCGGGATGCCCGGCCCGATCGCCGGCCACAAACTGCTGGCGATCGCCCGCCGGATCGGTGTGACCGGCTCCGCGAAGTTCCTGGCGAAGAACACTCGCCTGTTCGGGCGGTTGCTGCGGCCGGGCGGGTACCGCCCCGAGCGGTTCCTGGGGCGGCTCGGCGGTACAGCGGCGGCGTCCGGGTCCCTCCTGCAGGGGGTGCACCTGTACACCTTCAACCAGGTCGCCGAGACCGAGTCCTGGCGCAGCTCCCAGCTGGAGAAGCTGCGCCAGAAACGGTGACGCTCTCGCGCGGTGCCGCGCCTCGCGCTCAGACTGCGGCGTCTTGTCCCCGCGCCCGCAGCAGCTCGCGCTGATTGGGGTTCACCGAGGGCCGGAACGGCACCTCCACCACCTCGGCCCGGACTGGATGGCCGGGGTCCTCGGCGAACTCGACCGGCAGGTGCACCCACAGCTCGGTACCGAGCTCGGT
>JAUNUA010000025.1:0-1681 GCA_030538435.1 Brachybacterium sp. | reverse complement strand
TCCTGACCCCAGGACATGATGCCGGCGGCGATCCGACGGTGGTGGGCAGGGGCGATCACCGCCAGTTGATGCGCGACTCCGGCCTCGAGCACGGCGTTCCACATCGCCTCGGCATGGAGCGTTGCGTCCTCGAGGTAGATCTCGTACCCCTTCTCCCCGGTGAAACCGGTCTGGGAGATGACCACCTCGCAGCCCGCGATCTGAGCCCGCATCAGGCCGTAGGAGGGGAGGTCGCGCACTTCTTGTCCCACCAGGTCCGCCATCAGGTCCTCCGACTTCGGACCCTGGATCTGCACCGGGGCTACGTCGATCTCGCGGATGGTGACATCGAAGCGCTTGGCGACGTTGACTCCCTGCAGCCAGAACATGAGGTCGGAGTCGGAGAGGCTGAACCAGAACTCGTCCTCGGCCACGCGCAGCAGCACCGGGTCGTTGAGGATCCCTCCCTCTTCGTTGCACAGGATCACGTAGCGAGCGCGCATCGGCGGGATCTTCGAGGCATCACGGGTGATGACGTAGTCCACGAAGGCCTCGGCATCGGGACCCTTCACCTGGATCTGACGCTCGACGGCGACGTTCCACAGGGTGACGTGGTTGACCAGGGAGTCGTACTCGACCATCGCGCCGCCGTCCTCAGGGCGCACGTACCCGCGAGGGTGATACATCCGGTTGTAGATCGAGGCGCGCCAGCATCCCGCTTCGGCGGACAAGTGCCAGTACGGCGACTTGCGGACGCGCGTGTCGATGAGCATCTGGACCGGGGTCCGTCCGGACTGACGCAGATTGATGGGGACGACCCGATCGGACTGGTTCACGGACGGGGCGTTGTGGTTCATCGCGACTCCTGTGTCGACTCGTATGTTTCACGATATGGAACCACGGTTCCATGAGATGACCCTACGCCGGGTGTGCGGCACGCCACAAGGGGGTGGCAGCACCGGATTTCTGCGATGAGGTGAGGAGCTCAGAGGGCGCGCGGAGAGACGGCGTGCGCCATGAGGGAGGAGATGCGCCGGGCCTCAGTGATCAGCGCGGCCCCGACCTCCTCGTGCGTGCCGGGGAAGCGGAACGACGGGGCGGAGACCCCGAGCGCAGCGAGCACTTGGCCCTGCGAGCCGTGGATTGGCGCAGCGACTGCATCGAGTCCGTCCTCGAGCTCCTCCTGGGCCAAGGCGAACCCGGACTTGCGCACCTGCTCGAGGTCGCGTTGCAACGCTTCCACGGTCTCGATGCTGTGAGCGGTGGGCTGGGCCAGCGGGGGCCGCGGGAGCGGAATCGCGCCGTGGGCCATCAGCACCTTGCCGAGTGCCGAGCAGTGCGGTGGGACGTCGGCCTCCGCCCAGTTCGCTGAGCCGAGAATGTAGCTGGAGTCGATCTGCGCTACGTGCGCGACGGACGCGCCGCGAGGGACGCCGATGTGCACAGTCTCTCCCGTGGACTCCGCGAGTCGTTCCATCCCCGGTTGCGCTGCCGACAGCAGCGCTTCGACGCGATCGAAGCGGCTCGCGTAGTGGGCGAAGAGCGGTCCGCCTCGGTAGCCGCCCTCATCGTCACGCTCGATCAGCCCGTTGCGCTCGAGTGATCCCAGCAGGCGCGAGACGGTGGATTTGCTCAGCTCCGTGCGGGCGACGAGGTCGGTGAAGGTGATGGGCTGGTCGGCGTGGATCACGAGCGACACCAG
>JAUNUA010000316.1 GCA_030538435.1 Brachybacterium sp. | reverse complement strand
TGTTTCAGCACTGCTGCTGATGCCTGATTCGGCCTCGCCGCCGAGGCCTGTTTCGGCACTGCTGCTGATGCGCGTTCGGGTCCCACCGACGGATAGGATCCGCACCATGGCATCGGAGACTTCCCCCCTGCGCGACCTGGCCCGCGACCTCGGTGTGGCCACCGACTACTGGGGATGGGACGGCACCCACAAGGACGTCACCGATGACACTCTGCGGCAGGTGCTGCTGGCGCTCGGGCACGAGCTCGACGGGACCGACGACGACGGCGCAGCGCGACACATTCGCGAGGAGCGGCATGCCGCGGAATGGCGCAGGACCCTCCCGCCGGTCGTGGTGGTCCGACGCGGTCACGACGCGAGCATCCCGGTGCACGTGGACCACGGCACTGATGTCGAGATCCAGCTGGTGCTTGAGGACGGATCCGTTCGCTACCCGGGGCAGGTGGAGGACTCCACCCCGCCCGCGGAGGTCGACGGCAGGCTCCGCGGTCGCGCCCGCTTCGCCGTCCCGCAGGACCTGCCCCTGGGGTGGCATCGCGTGGTCACCCGCACCACCGAGGGGGAGGCGAGCTGCGACCTCGTCGTCACCCCCGACCGGGTGAGCGTCGCGGAGGAGCGCCTGGGCGCCCGTCGCGCCATGGGTGTGCAGGCGCAGATGTACTCGGTGCGATCGGATCAGTCCTGGGGCATCGGGGACCTCGGCGACATGCGCGACCTCGCTGCGATCCTCGGGGCACGCCACGGAGCGGACTTCCTGCTGGTGAACCCGCTGCACGCCTCCGATCCGGCCCCGCCGATGGAACCCTCGCCGTACCTGCCCGTCACCCGGCGCTTCACCGCGGCCCTGTACGTGCGGATCGAGGACATCCCGGAGTACGCGCGGCTGCCTGAGCACGCCCGCCAGCGCATCGACCTGCGCCACCGCGACCTCGCCGACTGGAACCGCCGCACCGACCGACTGGAGCGCGATGAGGTCCTCGGGGCCAAGCTCGCCGCCCTCGAGGAGCTGTATGCCCAGCCCCGCACCGCCGGGCGACAGGCGCTCCTGGACGCGTACCGCGCGACGGAAGGTGCAGGCCTGGAGGACTTCGCACTGTGGTGCGCCCTCGCCGAGATCAGCGAGACCCTCGGGGACGAGGAGCGGAGGGGTCTGGTCTCCCCCGAGGCGCCCATGGTGGAGCGGGCGCGCCGCGAGCTCGCCGACCGGATCGACTTCCACTGCTGGGTGCAGTGGGTCCTGAACGAGCAGTTGGGCCGGGCCCAGGCCGCCGCGGAGGATGCGGGCATGCGGATCGGCATCATGCACGACCTCGCCGTCGGGGTCACGCAGGAGGGTGCCGACGCGTGGCGGCTCGGGCACGTCCTCGCCTCCGGGATCGGGGTGGGCGCCCCTGCCGACCAGTACAACCAGCAGGGGCAGAACTGGGACCAGCCCCCGTGGCGGCCCGATGCGCTCGCCGAGGCGGGGTATCGGCCGTGGCGGGACATGCTGCGCTCCCTGATGCGCCATGCCGGGGCACTGCGGATCGATCACGTGCTGGGGCTGTTCCGCCTGTGGTGGATCCCCGCCGGGAACTCTGCGGCGGATGGCGCGTACGTCCACTACGACCACGAGGCGATGATCGGGATCCTGGCGCTGGAGGCGGAGCGCTCCCGCACGATCGTGATCGGCGAGGACCTGGGGACGTTCGAGCCGTGGGTGAGGGAGTACCTGAGCGGCCGCGGGATCCTCGGCACCTCGATCCTGTGGTTCGAGAACGACGACCAGGGTCGGCCGCTCGACCCGTCGGCCTACCGTCGACTGTGCCTGGCGAGTGTGAACACGCACGACCTGCCACCCACCGCGGGGTACCTCGCCGGGGACCACGTGGACCTCCGCCACGACCTGGGCCTACTGGAGCGTCCGCTGGAGGAGGAGCAGCGCGAGGACGCCGCGGCCCGCGAACGGTTCTTGGCAGTTCTGCGCGAGGAGGGTCTGCTCGCCGAGGACTCCTCGGTGGAGGAGACCATCGTGGCGCTGCACCGACACCTGGCACGCACACCCTCGCTGCTTCTCGGGGTGTCGCTGGTGGACATGGTCGGCGAGCGCCGCATCCAGAACCAGCCGGGGACCGACGAGGAGTACGCGAACTGGCGGGTGCCTCTCGCCGACGCCGAGGAGAACCCGGTGATGATCGATGACCTGGCACGCGACGCCCGGTCCGCGCGGCTGCTGGCGGCCGTGCGGGAGGCGCTCACCGGGGGCTGAGGCGCCGCGGGCGGTCCCCCGGTACGGAGCGCGAGGGGGCCGTGCATCAGACCTCTCGCTCGGGAACGCGAGACCTCCGGACGCAGACGCG
>JAUNUA010000315.1 GCA_030538435.1 Brachybacterium sp. | reverse complement strand
AGTCCCTCCTGGGCCAGCTGTTCGACGAGGCGACGGTACTTCGGCAGCATCCCGGCGTGGTGGACCCCGATCCCGGAGCGCAGCAGCCGGTTCAGCGTCCTGCCGTAGCCCTTGGCGAATCGGAAGCCCTCCAGCCGCCGGCGGATGCGCTCCCGGTCCTCGGGGCCCACGACGTTCAGCGAGGCCAGGCCCACGGCGCGCTCGGCCGCCTCGCGCTGGGAGAAGTGGACGACGTAGGCCGGGGCTCGATCGTCGGCCACCAGCTGGTCGAGCTTCTGCTGCAGCGGAGTGGTGGAGTACTCGAACTCCAGGGGCACCGGACGTTCGGCCGATGAGACGGTCACGACGTCGCGCCCGGTGCGCGCGGCGATCCCCTCCTCGAACCGGGAGGTGTCACCCAAGGTCGCCGACATCAGCAGGAACTGGGCCTGCGGGAGCTCCAGCAGGGGCACCTGCCAGGCCCAGCCGCGCTGGGGGTCCGCATAGAAGTGGAACTCGTCCATCACCACCGGCCCGAGATCGGCGTCCCGGCCGTCGCGCAGCGCCTCGTTGGCCAGGATCTCGGCGGTGCAGCAGATGATCGGCGCGTGGGCGTTGACCGCCGAGTCCCCGGTCACCATGCCGACCTTCTCCGCCCCGAAGATCTCCACCAGGGCGAAGAACTTCTCCGAGACCAGCGCCTTGATCGGCGCGGTGTAGACGCTCCGACGGCCCTGGGAGAGGGCGAAGAGGTGGGCCGCCACACCCACCATGGATTTGCCCGAGCCGGTCGGGGTGGCCATGATCACGTGGTCCCCGGCGGCCAGGTGCAGCGCGGCGTCCTCCTGGGCGGGGTAGAGGGTGATCCCTCGGGACTCGGCCCAGGTGCGGAAGCCCTCGAGCAGGGTGTCGGCGTCCGGGGCGGAGCCGTCGTCGGCGGTGATCGGCGGCAGCAGGGTCTCGGGCACTACCAGCCGCGCTCCCGCCACTGCGGCAGGGACTCCCGCTCAGCGCCCAGGGTGGTGGGGTCTCCGTGCCCGGGGTGGACCACGGTGTCGTCCGGGAACCGGTCGAACAGGCGCGACTCGACGTCGTCGATGAGGCTGCGGAAGTCCTCGTCGGACCACGTCTTGCCGACTCCGCCGGGGAAAAGCGAGTCCCCGGTGAACAGGTGGGTGGGGCCGTCCTCGACGTCGAGCACGAACGCCACCGAGCCCGGGGTGTGTCCGCGCAGTCCGATGACTTCGAGCCCGACGCCGTCGCAGGCGAAGGTGTCGCCATGGGTGAGGCGGTGGTCGATGCCGACGCCCTCGGCGTCCTCGATCGCGGCGGCGTCATCCTCCCCGGCCCAGGTCTCGACGGGCTCGCCGCGCTCCGGGCGGGCGATCTCCGCCAGCGCCCGGATGTGGTCCCAGTGACGGTGGGTGGTCAGCACCGCCGCCAGCCGGGGGGCGCAGGGGGTGTCCTGCTCGGCCTCGCCGAGCATGGCGCGGATCGCCGGGGCGTCGTCGGCCGCGTCGATGAGCACCTGGACCCCCGTCTTCTTCGAGGTGAGCAGGTAGACGTTGTTGCTCATCTCGGAGACCGAGATGCGCCGCACGGTCACCGCCGGGAGGTCGTGGATGAGTGATCCCTCGGAAGCCATGCGGCTCAGTCTATGGTCTGCCGTGGACCCACGCTACGGCCCGGTAGGCCCCGCGCCTCGATGTCAGAGGATCGGGCCTAGACTGGGGCGCGTGTCTTCCGAAACCGTGATCCAGTCCGTGGACGACTACGTGACCTCCTCATCCGGCGGGGGTCGGGGCTCTGCGGAGGCCGACCGCATCGTCGTCCAGGGCGCCCGCGAGCACAATCTGCGGGGCGTCGACGTCGAACTGCCCCGCAACGCGTTCATCGTCTTCACCGGGCTCTCCGGGTCCGGCAAGTCCTCTCTGGCGTTCGACACGATCTTCGCCGAGGGCCAGCGGCGCTACGTGGAGTCGCTCTCGGCCTACGCCCGCATGTTCCTGGGCCGGGTGGACAAGCCCGACGTGGACTTCATCGAGGGCCTCTCACCGGCGGTGTCGATCGACCAGAAGTCCACCTCGCGCAACCCCCGCTCCACCGTGGGGACGGTCACCGAGATCCACGACTACCTGCGTCTGCTCTGGGCACGCATCGGTGTGCCGCACTGTCCGCAGTGCGGCGAGAAGATCGACCGCCAGACGCCCCAGCAGATCGTCGACCAGATCCTCTCGCTTCCCGCACGGACCCGCTTCCAGGTGCTGGCACCTGTGGTGCGCGGCCGCAAGGGCGAGTTCAAGGACCTCTTCCGCGACCTCTCAGGGGAGGGATTCTCGCGCGCGGTGGTCGACGGGGAGCT
>JAUNUA010000314.1 GCA_030538435.1 Brachybacterium sp. | reverse complement strand
GGAGCCGTTGGCGCCGAGGAGCGCTACGAACTCGCCGGGGTCGATCCGCAGGTCGACATCGAAGAGGATCCTCTGGGATCCGAGCGATACGCAGGCGTCGAGGACCTCGAGGACCGGGACGTCGGACGGGGGGAGGGAGGGGGTCTGGTTCACCAGCTGGCCACCAGGGTGGCGGCGTTCTCACGCATGACGGCAGGGTAGTCGGTGTCCTCGGACACCTGGGTCTCGAGGTTGTCGAGCTCCTCGGAGCGGACGCCGGCCCGGGTGGCCAGGGTTTCGGCGACCTTGGGGCTGGCGGTCGATTCGAAGAAGATCGTGGAGACCCCCTGCTCGCTGATGATCCGCTCCAGCTCCAGGAGCCGCTGGGGGGAGGGCTCCACCTCCGGGTCGATCCCGGAGATCCCGATCTGCTGCAGGTCGTACCGATCGGCGAGGTAGGCGAAGGCGGTGTGGCTGGTGACGAACGTCCGCTCACCGTCGACGGCGCCGTACTGCTCGGCGAGATCCTGATCGAGCTGTTCGAGCTCTTCGCGCAGCTGCGCGGCGTGCTCGGTGAACATCTCGGCCTGGTCCGGGTGGTGTTCGGCGAGGTGCTCAGCGAGGGCGTCGCCGACGTCCGCCATCCGCAGCGGATCGTGCCAGAAGTGCGGGTCGAACTCGCCGTGGTCGTGATCGGAGTGGTCCCCGTCGGCGTCCTCGGCGTGGACGTGATCATCGTCGGCGGGGTCCTCATGCTCCTCGTGGTGGGCGTCCTCGTCGGAGGTCCCGAGCATGGCGATCACACCGGAAATGTCCAGCACGTTCTCGAGCCCCTGGGAGGTGATGGCATCGTCCACGGCGGTCTGGAATCCGGGGATCTGCAAGACGACATCGGCCGCCTCCATCTGGGAGACCTCCGCGACGGAGAGCTCCAGCCCGTGGGGGTCGACCCCCGGAGTGGCAAGGTCGACGATCTCCACCTGGTCCTGGCCGACCCGCCGCGCGATGTAGCTCAGGGGATAACAGGTGGTGACGACCGTCGGCAGGTCGTCCTCGCCCGCCGCGCCGCCGCTGGACCCTCCGCACGCGGCCAGTGCCAGACCAAGCACGCCCGCACTGCCGACGGCGAGCACGCCGCGACGCGAGGGTGCGGGGCTCACGGTGGCGGCGGAACGGCGGGCAGGCACGGGCGGTCGGACGGAGGAGTGAATCGGCATGAGAGTCATTCTCAACAGTTGTCGGGGGCGATGCAACCCACGGCCGGTAGGCGAGTGGGAGGTCACGTCACGTCGATATGCTGGGACGCGCGCTCGCGGCGCCGCTCGGCCATGCGTCGAGCCCCGCAGCCGCGCGCACCACCCACCGCATCACGACCACAGGAGCCCCATCGTGGCCAAGCCCCCCGCCAGCCCCCTGGACAACGTCATCGCGCTCGCCAAGAAGCGCGGATTCGTCTTCCCGGCCGGTGAGATCTACGGCGGTACGCGCTCAGCGTGGGACTACGGGCCGCTGGGTGTGGAGCTGAAGGAGAACATCCGACGCCAGTGGTGGCGAACCTTCGTGCAGAGCCGCGAGGACATGGTGGGGCTCGACTCCTCGATCATCCTGCCCACTCGCGTGTGGGAGGCCTCCGGCCACGTCGACACCTTCACCGACCCGCTGGTCGAGTGCAAGCAGTGCCACAACCGCTTCCGCGAGGACCACCTGCTCGAGGCCTTCGAGGCGAAGAAGGGCCGCGCCCCCGAGGGCGGTCTCGCCGAGATCGCCTGCCCCTCCTGCGGCACCCGCGGGGAGTTCACCGAGCCGCAGCAGTTCTCCGGGCTGATGAAGACCTACCTCGGCGCGGTCGACAACGAGTCCGGGCTGCACTACCTGCGACCGGAGACCGCGCAGGGCATCTTCGTGAACTTCCTGAACGTGGTGACCGCTGCGCGGCAGAAGCCCCCGTTCGGGATCGGGCAGACCGGGAAGGCGTTCCGCAACGAGATCACCCCCGGCAACTTCATCTTCCGCACCCGCGAGTTCGAGCAGATGGAGATCGAGTACTTCACCCATCCGGACGAGGCGACGACCTGGTTCGACCGCTGGGTCGAGGACTGCTGGAACTGGTTCGTGGACCTCGGGATCGACCCGGACAACATGCGCCGCTTCGACGTTCCCGACGAGGAGCGCGCGCACTACAGCGCCGCGACCATCGACCTGGAGTACCGCTTCGGGTTCCAGGGGTCGGAGTGGGGTGAACTGATGGGGATCGCCAACCGCACCGACTTCGACCTCGGCTCCCACACCGAGGCGTCCGGCACCAAGATGCAGTACTTCGACCAGGCCTCCGGAGAGCGCTACACCCCGTACGTCATCGAGCCGTCCTTCGGGCTGACCCGCTCGATGA
>JAUNUA010000313.1:1634-2376 GCA_030538435.1 Brachybacterium sp. | reverse complement strand
TGCACGCGGTACTCGCACTCGCCCCGGAGGAGACCTAGTGTCCGACGACTTCCTCGACGACCAGGGGACTCGAACCCTTGCCGGCGACCTCGCGGTCATCGCCGCCGCCTCCGCCGAGCTCCTGCGCATCGCCCGCCGCGAAACCAGCCCCCCCGGCGGACGCTCGGCCCGCAACCCGCACGGCTACGACTCCCGCCCACCCCTGTCGCTCGGCGCCCTGTCCGGCGCCCACGAGATGCACACCTGCCTCGCCGGGTGGGCCGACAACCTCCGCGACGACACCAGCATCCAACTGCCGATCATCCGCGACGACCAGGGCCTCGCCTCGCACCTGCGCTACCACGTCCACCGGATCGCCATGCGGCCGTGGGGCAAGGACTGCGCGGTCGAGATCGCCCGCTGGTCGTCGATCGTCCAGACCGTCACCACACCCCCGCCGGACAAGTACCTCGCCGACTACACCCCCGCCCAACGCCGCGAGGGCATGACCCGCGCGAAGGTCGACGCCCCCACGTGCGCCGAGCTCGTCGCCGAATGGACCAAAGGCGCCCTGCGGCCGACCCCGGATCAGATCCGCACGTGGGGCAAGCGCGGCCACGTGGCGCGGTTCGGGCCGAAGGGGCATGGCATCTACTCGCCCCTCGAGGTGATCGCCCACATGCGGACCCAGAAGAAACGCCGTGAAGCGAGTTGACCTGCACTGTCCAAGTCGCATGTTACGATCTACGGCGTAGCCGGTCCT
>JAUNUA010000313.1:0-1624 GCA_030538435.1 Brachybacterium sp. | reverse complement strand
CCACGGGAGCGGCTTTCGTCGTCTCCAACCCCCAGAGCGGAGACGGATCCCGCGAGCCCACGCCGCGGTCACAGAGCGTGGACCTACCCCCCGGCCGTAGTCGCCCACGGACACCCCCCACCGGCGAGCCACGGGCATCGCGCGCATCTGACGTGAGGCGCACGGCCGGGCACCAACCACACCGGGAGGCCACCATGGACCACGCGACCGTCGCCGTCGAGCTCACCATCGGCGGCCAGTTCATCGCCGCCGTCGACGTGCCCCTGACCATCACCGCCGGCCCCTACGGCGACGGCCACGTCCCACTACACGCCGACACCGACGAGCTCACCGACCGGATCCGCCGCGGCGTCGCCGCGTTCGAGCGCGCCGCCCAGGCGTAGCCCCCAGACCGTCGCGTTCACGCCCCGCGTCTCACCGGGGCCAAGCACCACCCACGACCAGCTCCGTACCAGGCGAGGTGGCCGCTGCGCGACACCAACCACAGCCGAAGGGACACACGATGGGCAAGCCGCAGTTCACCATCACCGTCGGCACCACCAGCGGCCAAGACTTCCGGGTGCGGTCCGCCCAGCCCGAGCATGATGCGCGGGACATCCTGCGCGCCACCTCGCCGGTGCTGCTCACCCTCACCAACGGCGACGAGGCGCTGGTGCGGCCCGAGCGGGTCGAGTTCGTGTCCTACGAGACCACGGCCCCGCTGTGAGCCCCCAGCGCATGAACCGGGCGCAGCGGCGAGCCGAAACCAAGCGGATGCGCACAGCACCACCGGCCGTCCGCGCCGAGTGGGAGCGTCGGCAGGCGTTCGAGAAGATCTCACGCAACCTCGCCCGCACCACACTCACCGCCGACGCCGGAGATGTGGCCACGGCACTCCGAGACGCAGGGCAGCGCACACTCGCAGCCCGCCGAACCAAGACCTAACCATGGCGGGCACAACACACCAGCGCGGCTACGGCTGGGCGCACCGGCAAGGCCGGGACGCCCTGCTGGCGCAACATCAGGACGGCGCGCCCTGCTGGTGGTGCGGTCAGGCCATGTACCGCGACGGCTCGCTCAACTTCGACGGCCGCGCCCTCAACGCCGACCACGTGCAGGCCCTCGCCTCGGGCGGTAGGGGCACCAAGGCCGGGCGGCTCCTGCACGACCGGTGCAACAAGGAACGCGGCGACGGTAGCCGCGACCACCGCCGGCCCACCTTGCTCGCGGCGCGCAGGCGAGACGCCGAGCAGCGGCGGCGTGCTGACGGCGCACTCGTCGCCTGGCCGCCCCTACCCGACGACCTGGCCCGCCTCGCCGAGTGACCACCCGGACCCGGAACACCATCGCGGCGCTCTGACCTGCAGAAACACCCACCCCCCGAAAATCTTGGAAGGGGTGGGCTCCATGACTCTGCCCCGCCGCTAGTCGTGGTTTTTTTACCCACGGGGGTATCGGAAAAATCCTGGGCTCGACGGAGGTGTGTGGTGGCGCGTAGTGCAGTCGAGGTTCTGGCCGAACTGCTGGATGCTCACGGGTCGTCGGTGTCGGTGGCGGATCGCGCGGAGTTGGCGGCGTTCGCCGGGCAGGTGGCGCGGCTGGAGGCGGCTCAGGATCGGATCGCGGTCGAGGGCGCGTTCATCGC
>JAUNUA010000312.1 GCA_030538435.1 Brachybacterium sp. | reverse complement strand
TCGGCTGCGATTCGATGCTGGAGGTCGACGGGGAGATCGTCGGCAAGCCGGGCACCCCGGGACGGGCCCGCGAGCGCTGGCAGGCGGTGCGGGGCCGCACCGGGCTGCTGCACTCCGGTCACTGGCTGATCGATGATCGGCTCGATGCCGAGGGCACCGGCGCCACCTTCGGCGCGACCGCGAGTGCGGAGGTGACCTTCGCGGACCTCTCCGAGGAGGAGATCGACGCGTACGTGGACAGCGGTGAGCCGCTGGGTGTGGCCGGGGGCTTCACGATCGACGGTCGCGGTGGTCCGTTCATCACCGCGATCGCGGGCGACCCGCATGCGGTGGTGGGCCTGTCCCTGCCGCTGCTGCGGGAAATGCTCAGCGAGATCGGCGTCGCCGTCCACGAGCTTTGGGCGCCGTGATCGCGCCCGAGCGGTATATGCTCGTCGACTGATCGGCGTCCCGAAAGGAACCCCTCCATGGCTGCTCGACCCTCGCCTCACCGCCCCTTCCGGTCGGTGCTGATCGCCAACCGCGGGGAGATCGCGGTGCGTATCGCGAGGGCGTGCAGCGACGCGGGACTGCGGTCCATCGCCGTGTATGCCGACCCGGACCGCACGGCACTGCACACCACCATCGCCGACGAGGCGTACGCGCTCGGCGGGGAGACCGCTGCGAACTCGTACCTGGTGGTCGACAAGCTGCTGGACATCGCCCAGCGCTCCGGTGCGGAGGCCGTCCACCCCGGGTACGGGTTCCTCTCCGAGCGGGCCGACTTCGCCCAGGCCGTGCTGGACGCGGGGCTGGTGTGGATCGGTCCCCCGCCGGAGGCGATCGAATCGCTCGGCGACAAGGTCTCCGCGCGCCATATCGCCCAGACGGCCGGGGCGCCGCTCGTCGCGGGTACCGAGGACCCGGTGGAGAGCAGCGACGAGGTCGTCGACTTCGCCCGCGAGCACGGCCTGCCGATCGCCATCAAGGCGGCCTTCGGCGGCGGTGGCCGGGGCCTGAAGGTCGCCCGGGAGGAGGGCGAGGTCCGCGAACTGTTCGACTCCGCAGTGCGCGAGGCGACCGCGGCGTTCGGCCGTGGCGAGTGCTTCGTGGAGCGGTACCTCGATTCCCCGCGACACGTGGAGACGCAGTGCCTGGCTGACGCGCACGGCACCGTGCAGGTCGTCTCCACCCGCGACTGCTCGCTGCAGCGCCGCCATCAGAAGCTGGTGGAGGAGGCTCCTGCGCCGTTCCTGACCGCTGCGCAGAACCGGGAGCTGGTGCGCGCGTCCAAGGCGATCCTGGCCGAGGCCGGGTATGTGGGCGCGGGCACCTGCGAGTTCCTGATCGGCACCGACGGCACCATTTCCTTCCTCGAGGTGAACACCCGCCTGCAGGTGGAGCACCCCGTGACCGAGGAAGTCACGGGCATCGACCTGGTGCGCGAACAGCTGCGGATCGCGGCCGGGGAGAAGATCTCCTCCCGCGATCCCGTCGTGCGTGGCCACTCCCTGGAGTTCCGCATCAACGGGGAGGACGCCGGTCGCGGGTTCCTGCCCGCCCCGGGCCGGATCGTGCGGTTCGAGCCGCCGTCGGGCCCCGGCGTGCGTCTGGACTCCGGGGTCCGCACCGGGGACGAGATCTCCGGGGCGTTCGACTCCATGCTGGCGAAGCTGATCGTCACCGGTGCGACCCGTACGGAGGCGCTGGAGCGGTCCCGCCGCGCCCTGGAGGAGTTCCGCATCGAGGGGCTGCCGACGGTCCTGCCGTTCCACCGCTTGGTGGTGGAGGATCCGGCGTTCGCGCCGGAGGATCCGGAGGAGCCGTTCGGCGTCCACACCCGCTGGATCGAGACGGACTTCTCCGGCAGCGTCCCCGCCTCCCCGCTGCCGGCCCCGCCGGAGGAGATCGAGGGCCGCGAGGCGGTGGTCGTCGAGGTCGACGGCCGACGGGTCGAGGTGAGCCTGCCCGCGTCGCTGCGCGCGCCGCAACCGGCGGTCCGTCAGCGCCGCAAGCGCTCCGCGAAGGACTCGGGCTCCGCTGCCGGTGGCACCGCGGTGTCCGCCCCGATGCAGGGCACCATCGTCAAGGTCGTCGCCGAGGAGGGGCAGTCGGTCGCGGACGGCGACCTGCTGCTGGTGCTCGAGGCGATGAAGATGGAGCAGCCCATCACGGCACACCGTTCCGGCGTGGTGAAGGGACTGGACGCCGAGGTCGGCGCCACCGTCTCCGCCGGCGCCACGCTGTGCTCGATCGACGACTGATCGACGTACTGGCGAGGAACGAGCCGGCAGGAGATCAGTCAGAAAGCTCTGCCTGATCGACGTACTGGCGAGGAACGAGCCGGCAGGAGATCAAGTAGAGCGCATCGCCGCAACTGCCCCACCGCCGTCGGCCTGGATACAACC
>JAUNUA010000311.1 GCA_030538435.1 Brachybacterium sp. | reverse complement strand
GCGGCGGAGGCTTCTGCGATCTTCGCCTCGGCCTCGGTCTCGCTGCCGTCGTGGATGGCCCTTGTGACGCAGTGTTTGAGGTGGTCATCGACGAGGCCGAGGGCGACCTTGTTCAGTGCGGAGGTGATCGCGCTGATCTGGGTGAGGATGTCGATGCAATAGGTGTCCTCGTCGATCATGCGGTGAATGCCGCGGGTCTGCCCCTCGATGCGCTTCATACGTGCGAGGTAGCGGTCCTTATCGCTGATGTAGCCGTGACTAACGGGAGTGACGGTGGCTGGAGTGGTGGTAGTCACGGTTCTTCCTTCCAGTTCAGGAACGGTCGAGAATGCGGTCGGTGCTGGCCTCCGGTGTCAGGTCGAGGCGGCGCAGCAGCTGGGCGTTGAGTGCGACCACGACGGTGGAGGCCGACATGAGGATCGCTCCAATGCTCATCGGCAGCACGAACCCGACAGGCGCCAGCACACCGGCGGCCAGCGGGACTGCAGCGAGGTTGTAGCCAGCGGCCCACCACAGGTTCTGCTTCATCTTCCGGTAGCTGGCTCGGGAGAGCTCGAATACGGACAGCACCGAGCGCGGGTCCGAGGAGGCGAGGATGACCCCGGCGGAACCGATCGCGACATCGGTTCCCGCCCCGATGGCGATGCCGACGTCGGCTTGTGCGAGGGCGGGGGCGTCGTTGACGCCGTCGCCGACCATCGCGACCTTGCGGCCCTCGTCTTGGAGCTCGGAGACCTTGGCGGCCTTGTCCTCAGGGCGCACACCGGCGAACACCCGGTCGATGCCGAGGTCCTTCGCCACCGTATCGGCGACGGCCTGCGCGTCGCCGGTGATCATCACCACCTGCGCGCCCTGCGCGTGCAGGGCATCGACGGCGTCGCGGGATTCCGGGCGGATCTCGTCCGCGAGACGCAGTGCTCCGATGACGTCGCCGTCGGCCAGGACGTGGAGGATGATGGCTCCCTCTTCGCGCCACTGGTCGGCCACGGGCAGTTCTGTCGCGGAGTGCTGCTCCAGTAGATACGGTCCGCCGACTTCGATGACGCTGCCGTCGACGGTAGCCTTCACGCCGACCGCTGGGGAGGAGGAGAAGTCTGCGGCCTTGGGCACCCTCAGCTCCTTCGTCTTGGCAGCTCCGGTGATGGCGCGGGCCAGGGGGTGCTCGCTGTCGGCCTCGGCGGCTGCGGCCAGGGCCAGTACTTCGTCCTCGCTGAGGTCTCCGACCGGTTCGATGGCGGTGACGGTGGGTTCGCCCTTGGTCAGGGTGCCGGTCTTGTCGAACAGCACCGCGTCGACGGTGCGCATCGACTCCAGCGCAAGACGATCCTTCACCAGCACACCCCCACGGGCGGCGCGCTCGGTGGCGATGGAGACCACCAGCGGAATCGCCAGACCCAGGGCGTGAGGGCAGGCGATCACCAGTACGGTGATGGTCCGCACCACCGCAGCGTCGGGCATTCCCAGCAAGGCCCAGGTCAACGCGGTGATCACTGCGGACCCGAGCGCGAACCAGAACAACCAGGCCGCCGCCGTGTCCGCGATACGCTGTGCACGCGATGAGGAGGCCTGGGCGTCGGAGACGAGCTTCTGGATCCCCGCCAAGGCGGTGTCATCGCCGGTAGCGGTGACCTCGACGCGCAGACCAGAGTCGGTGGCCACGGTACCGGCGACAACGTGGTCCCCATTCTCGCGGCGCACCGTCTTCGACTCTCCGGTGACCATCGACTCATCCATCGACGCCGACCCGTCGACGATCTTGCCGTCGGCCGGCACCGAGGAGCCTGGACGGACAATGACCACGTCACCGACAGCGAGGTCTGCGGGTGCGACCTTCACGATGTCGTCACCGTCGACCCTCTCCGCCTCATCCGGCAGCAGTGCGGCCAATGAGTCGAGCGCGGAGGTGGTCTGGGCGAGCGAGCGCATCTCGATCCAGTGGCCGAGCAGCATGATCACGACCAGCAGTGCGAGCTCCCACCAGAAGTTCAGCTCATGGTCGAGCAAGTGCAGGGTCGCACCCCAGGAGGCGATGAAGGCCACCGTGATCGCCAAGCCGATCAGCAGCATCATGCCCGGCTTGCGGGAGCGGATCTCACTAAGAGCGCCGGTCAGGAAGGGCCAGCCACCCCAGAAGTACACGATGGTGCCGAGCACCGGCGATACCCACCACACCCATTCGGCGTCGGGCAGGTGATAGCCGACCAAGTGGGCGAACATCTCATTGAACCCCACCACCGGGACCGCGAGGGCGAGCATAATCCAGAACAGCCTGCGGAACTGGCCCACGTGATCACCGTGACCCCCATGCCCGCCGTGCCCTCCGTGAGCGGAGTTCCCGTCGTGGTCCGAGTGACCGGCATGGGCGTCGTGTCCGCCGTGATGCTCGTGCCCACCGTGATCC
>JAUNUA010000310.1 GCA_030538435.1 Brachybacterium sp. | reverse complement strand
ATGTCCGACGGGGTGCGGGCGCTGCACCTGTGCCAGGCGGCGCCGATGGTCGCCTCCCGCTCCCCTGAGCTGCAGGACTGGCTGGAGCAGGCGATCCGCACCCACGCCGAGCATCTGGCGGACCCGGCGAACATGGGCAACGCCAATCATGCGCTTCACCAGCAGGAGTCCCTGTTCGTGTGCGGGCGGGTGCTGAAGGACGAGGCGCTGTGGCGCCTGGCGATGGAGCGGATGGGGGCGCTGCTGCGCCAGCAGTACGACGAGCAGGGCATGAACGCTGAGGGCGCTATCGCCTACCACCACAACAACTACCTGTGGTGGGAGCGCACCTTGCGCCGGATGGACGTCGAGGGGGTCCCGCGCCCGGACGGCGCAGACCGGCACCTGCACGCCCCGGAGGCGATCGCACACGCCACCCGGCCCGACGGCACGTACGTGACGATCGGGGACACGGACCACATGACCCCGGAGGTGCTGGACACCCCGGTCACGAACTACGTGGGCTCGGGCGGCCAGGAGGGTGCGGCGCCCGCGGAGACCGTCGCGGTGTATGACGCGGGGTACGTGTTCGGCCGCAGCGGATGGGGGGACGAGCAGCGCCCGTATCGCGACCACACGTTTTACTCGCTGCGTTTCGGGCCGTCCCGCCGGGTGCACGGGCACCCCGATGGCACCTCGGTCACCTACTCCGGCGACGGGGTGAACTGGGTGGTGGATCCGGGGAAGTACGACTACTCCAAGAGTCCCGCGCGGATGCATGTCGTCTCCCGAGCCGCGCACTCGCTGGTCTCAATCGAGGGGAAGAAGCCCAGCAAGGATGCGCACGTCGAGCTGATCTCCCGCACCATCACCGATCGGTACCACGAGTACGTGCTGGCAGATCCCAGTTTCCCGCGGGTCGACCTCCGCCGGCGCGTGGTGTATTCGGTGCGCGGGGAGTACCTGGTGGTGATCGACGAGGTGCGCGCGAGCCGCTCGGTGCAGGCCGTGCAGCGGTGGCAGCTGGGCCCCGACGTCACCGCGAGCGAAGACGGCACCCAGGTGCAGCTCGAGGCGGGGACGCGCCGTGAGGTCCTAGCGTTCCTCGATGAGCCGGGCCCGGTGGAGACGGTCCGCGAGCAGGAGCAGCCCTTCGACGGCTGGGTCGCGACCGGCTTGAAGTCGATGGCCCCGGCGACAGCGGTGAGTGTTCGGGGTGAGGGCAAGGCCCTGCGGTTCGCCACGGTGCTTGCGACGGGGCGCGGTCAGACCCCGCGGGTGACGTCGGTGCCCGTATCTGCCGATGGGGACCCGAGCCAGGCCGACACGCTACGCCTGGATGTCACGACGGGTTCATCCACGGAGCGGATCGACATCACGCCGACGGGGGTGACCTTTCCGGATGTCCCGGACCAGCGGGCCTGATCTCACCCGCGGAATGCGTTTTATCCCCGGGGATCAAGACGCGCGCACCAGTTTCATCGCCTTTGCTCACGCCATGCGCCCAGCCCGAACCAAGTATTTGAGGTGAACCACCATGACTCGACGCTCGCTTGAAGACATCACGGCTCGTGCTGACGAGTTCGCCGACATCTTCGAGAGTTACGTCCCGGGGCCAGGCGACCAGGACGCGCCTCTCCCGCCGACGATGGCGGTCAGACTTGCAGCCTGGCGGCGCGACGCCGCTGAAAAGGAGCTTGCCGACGCTGTCCGCGCCGCTCGTGAACAACGCCTGTCGTGGCGCGAGGTGGGTCGGGCAATCGGCACCAGCGGAGAAGCCGCCCGGCAACGGTACAGCGCGCACGCCTGACGACGGACCGGCCTGCTGAGCCAGGCTGGGCGTCGCAAGACGCCGTGACGGTCTGCGCATGCGGTGTTGAGGGCTGGCACGCCAAAGTTGTGGCCCACTGCGATGTCGCGTGTCGATACCGCCTACCACTGAGACACATAACTACGCAGCCAGAGTCACCAGCGCCGTATTGGACTCGTGGACGACGAGCGAGGCCGGGCCGCGGTTGTCGATCGCGATGCTGACCCGCGCGGTGTCCCCGCAGGGCGAGCCGGGCAGCTCGACGGGTAGTTCCAGCGGGATGAGCTGGTGGTGACGCCATTTGTCCAGGTCGATGGTCTCCTGGGTAGCGGCGAGGGAGTCGCACACGGATCCGTCCGCAGCGAGCAGGTCTGCCTGAACGATCACGTCGAAGTCCGTCCCGTCCTCGTCCACATCCTCTTCGGTGCACCAGGCCCGTCCGGCTTCACGGGACCCGTTGATCCCGGTGCAGGTGGTGACGTGCAGACCGGAGAGCACGTCCAGGTTTGCGGACTCGACCTCGGCGAGCGGGATGGTCTGTTCGAGGGCGAGAGTGCGGACACTGGGTGGCGCGGTGAGCGGCAGGGATGCGCCGAGGGCCTCGAGGCCTACCCACGGGAACGGGCGGCCGATGCGGCGCAGCACCTGGCCTGCG
>JAUNUA010000024.1:5726-18578 GCA_030538435.1 Brachybacterium sp. | reverse complement strand
CGGTGACCATGTCGACGACCCGGGTGAGGTCTCCGCCCTGGCGCACGGTCACGGTCAGTGCGAGGGAGGGCAAGCCTGGCAGCTCGTCGTCCCAGCGCACGAGGGCATCCAGCACGTCGGCGTCCCGGCGGATCCGGCGGGCGGCGTCTCGGCAGTACGAGCGAGCCCTTTCCTGCTCCTCGGCGCGCTTCTCCGCATGGGCGTCGGCGGGAGCGTCGGGCGGTGCGAGGACGCGACCCAGGAGAGGCAGACCCGACGCGGGGGCGTCGACGACAGCGTTCATCGGGGGAAACCGTTCATGGGGTGGTGCCTCTCGGAGCGGGGAAGATACGACAACCATACGGCTAACTAACTGTTCGCATGCCCACCAGTTGGTAAAGTCTCCTTCAACACCGAGAGGTCGAGGAGGGAGGCCCCATGGCCGGCCCCACGCAGATCCCCACCCCGTCAGCGCCCGACGCGTCCGGCTACTGGTACGGGAGCGACCAGGAGACGGTCGACCCCGTCGAGCTGCTGAACCTTCTTAGGCGCTACCGCGAGTCGGAGGGGCGCATGCGCTCGCGCGTGCGCGGCGACATGCGGATGGGCGAGAAGGACCTGCGGGCGCTGCGAATGCTGATGCGCGCCCGAGCCCGCGGCGAGCACGTCCGACAGCGCGACCTGGCGCAGATGCTCGAGATCACGCCCGCTTCCACCAGTGCGCTCGTGGACCGCCTGGTCCGCGACGGGTACGCCGAGCGGCGCGAGCACCCCCAGGACCGGCGCTCCGTTGCCGTCGTCGCCACCGATCACGGGGACCACGAGGTCCGCGCCACCCTGGACGAGATGCACCGCAAGATGCTCGCCGCCGCACAGAGCCTCACCCCCGCCCAGCGCGAGGGTGCCGCGCTGTTCCTCCGCGCGATCGACGAGGCTTTGGCCTGATCGACGTGCTCGCGAGGCACGAGCGGGCAGGAGATCAGCGATCGGACACTGCCTGATCGACGTGCTCGCGAGGCACGAGCGGGCAGGAGATCAGCAATCGGACACTGCCTGATCGACGTACTCGCGAGGCACGAGCGGTGAGGATGCCAGCAGTCGGACACTCCCTGACCAGCGCTGTGTCCTAGGCTTCTGGGGTGCTGATCCGATCTGTGCGACTGCTTGCGCCGCGCTCCGCGGGCTCCCCGAGCGCCCCGCTGGACGTGCGCACCCGCGGCGGCGCCATCGCAGAGATCGGCACAAGGCTCACCGCCCAGCCGGGTGAGGACGTGCATGAGGCCGACGGTGCCATCGCGATCCCGGGTCTGTGGGATCAGCACGTGCACGTCGGCCAGGTCGCCCAGGGCTACTCGCGGCTGGACACCAGTGAGGTCCGGGGCACCGACGCCGCGCTGACCCTGGTGGCGCGCACCCTCGCGGACCGGCTGGATGAGACCCCGGCCCTGGTGGGCTTCGGTCACCGCCTCGCCGACTTCGCCTTCTCCCCCACTGTCGCCGCGCTCGACTCCGTCGCCCCCACTACCCCGGTGGTGCTGATCGGCGGGGACGCCCACCACGCGTGGATGAACTCGGCGGCCCTCACCGGTCTCGGGATGCCGCCGCGGGACGGGATCGTCGGCGAGGACGAATGGTTCGATGTCCTCGCCCACCTCGATGACCTCCCCGGCGTCGCAGAGGGTCTGGAGTACGGGGTGGCGCTGCTGCAGTCCGATGCGCTTGCGCGCGGGCTCGTGGGCCTGGTGGACGTGGAATGGGCCCGCAACTATGAGCGGTGGGCGGTCCGCCGGCCTCGCCTCCGGGTGCGCGCCGCGACCTACATCGCGGACCTGCCCGGTGTGCCCGGTCCGAGCGGGACCCCGCTGGAGGCGACAGGGCTCGCGAGGATGGGGCCGCTGAAGGTCATCGCCGACGGGTCGATCGGATCCCGCTCGGCGTACTCCCGGGACGGCAGCGGCATGCTGAACCTCGACACCGAGGAGCTGATCGGCCGACTGGAGGCCGCCCGCGCGTCGGGCCTGGACGTGGCCGTGCACGCGATCGGCGACGCCGCCGCGGTGGTGGCACTCGATGCCTTTGCCGCCACCGGGATGCGGGGCCGCATCGAACACGCCCAAATGCTCGCCGATGAGGACATCGAGCGGATGGCAGCGCTGGGCATCACCGGATCCGTGCAGCCGGCGCACCTCCTGGACGACCGCGACATCACCGAGCAACTCGGGGAGGTGGAGGCGACCCGCTCCTACCGTTTCCGCGACCTGCTGGACGCCGGTGTCCCGCTCGTGCTGGGGTCCGACGCTCCGGTGGCACCGCTGGACCCGTGGCTGGCGATGGCCGCGGCCATCCATCGCAGCGCCGACGAGCGCCCCGGCTGGCGGCCCGCCCAGTCCCTGCAGCCCCGCGAGGCGCTCGCCGCCTCCACCGACGGCGTCACGGACCTGGACATCGGCGGCCCCGCCGATCTGGTGCTGCTGGAGGAGGATCCCTTCGGCGATGTTCCTTACGGCCGGGACGGTCTGCCGGACGATGGGGCGGCGCGGGAGTGCGCGGCGCGCCTGCGCACGGTGAGGCCGCTGGCGACCATCGTCGCCGGTGCTCTCGCCGCCTCCCGCTGAGTCCGCCGGGACGCAGGGGTACAGCGACGAAGCGGCGCGCGGGGGGCTACAGTGCGACGGTATCCGAGACGCCGGAGGGGCCGGCCGCTCGGCACCCGGAAGGACGGCACCGGCCATGAGCACCGACACCGAACCCACCCCCGATGCCGTCGAGGCGAGCGCCTCGACCCTCAGCATGCTCAAGGGCGCGCACTTGCGGTCCGTTGAGTTCGGCATCCACCACGTCACCCTGGGGTTCGACGCCCCCGAGGGTCCCGGTCGCGCCCACTTCACCATGTGGGTCCAGCCCACCGTCACGGTCGAGGGGCGGGTCATCCCCACCTCCGACGAACGGTGGGCGGGGGCTCTGCGGGACCGGATCACCGAGACCGTGGTGCGGACCAACGAGGCGGTCGGCACCGGGCTGCGCCTGGAGTTCACCCACGGCTCCGTGCGGGTCCATCCGCGGGCGCACTTCCCCGAGGGCACGGTCGTCGCGGAGCTGGAGGGGCTCACCGAGCATCCGCGGGTGTGGCGCTCCGGCGCCGAATGCTTCGACGACATCCACTGACGGCGAGCGCGCCTACCCCGCCAGCATCGCCTCGATCGCGCAGGCGACACCGTCCTCGGTGTTCGCGGCGGTGACGCGGTCAGCGAGGGCGTGCACGGACTCATCGGCATTGGCGACGGCCCAGCCGGTGCCCGCCCAACGCAGCATCGGGATGTCATTGGGCATGTCGCCGAAGGCCCACACATCCTGGGCAGCGATGCCGGAGCGTTCCGTCCAGGCGGCGAGGGCCGCGGCCTTGGTGACGCCGACGGGGGAGATCTCGGCGAGCCCGTCGCTGCAGGAGGTGGCGAGGGTGGCCCGGTCTCCGAGCACCGCGACGACGCGGCGGTGGAACTCCTCCCGGTGCAGGTCTGCGCTGCGCGCGAGGATCTTCCCGACCGGCTCGCGCAGCTCGGCGAGGGGTCCGACGGCCTCGTCGAGAGCGCTGGTGGGGACGCCGGCCGGGGTGCTCGGCGGGTAGCCGTCCTCGCGGCGGAACCCGCCGGCCAGTTCGACGGAGAAGACGATGTCCTCCACCTCCGCGCGGAGATCCCGCATCAGGGTGAGGGCGAGAGCGCCCGGCATGCCGTGGTCGGTGAGGATGCGGCGCCTGGCGACGTCGTAGACGAAGGCGCCGTTCGCACAGATCACGATGCCGTGCTCGCCGGTCAGGGCTGCGAGGTGGTCGACCCAGCGGGGCGGCCGGGCCGTGACGAGGACGGACTCGATACCGGCGGCGCCGAGCGCCGCCCAGGCGCGGGCGGTGCGCTCGGTGATCGCGCCGTGCGCATCCAGCAGGGTGCCGTCCAGGTCGGAGGCGACCAGGCGCGGCCTCCGCAGCGCGCCGTCACCCTGATCCATGGGTCCATCGAACCACGCGCCCGACTGTCGGGGCCCCGTGACAGCATGACCGCATGCCCGATGAGACACCGCTGCCCTATGTTGCCGAGGCGCAGATCCTCGCGCACGTCGGCGGGCGGGCGGCCGAGCGCGGCACCGCGATCGCCCGGTCCGGGGCGGTGGTCGCGCTGCGCTTCGAGGTGGCGAAGGACCAGGCCACCTCCCGCCGCGAGGGGGAGCTGATCGGCTCGGTGGAAGGCAGCGAGTTCTACCCCTACGCGGTGCGGGTGCGGCTCATCGAGCACGGCACCGCCGGGGGGATCGGGCCACGGCCGTGGCGTCCGGTGGACTCGCGCTGCACCTGCCCGGTGGCGTTCGACTGCAAGCACGCTGCGGCGATGATGTCCGCGGCGACGCTGGAGGCGATGCGGGAGCACCTGCGGGGTGCCGCCGCGCCGGTACCTGCTGCCACGGGGTGGCGGGAGGTGCTGGCACCGCTGCTCCAGGACGGTTCCGCGCGGGGCAGGGACCGGGTCCCCCTGGCGATCGGCGTGGAGCTGATGTCCGGCTTCGGTGGCTTCGGGTTCTCCCGGTTCGGGGCGCGGTCCGCGACGGTCGAGGACGTGCGAAGCGGGGCGGAGCTGCGCGCAGTGCTGCGGCCCCTGCGGCCGGGCCAGCGAGGGAACTGGATCAAGGGCGGACTCACCTGGCGGGACCTGCAGTACGGCGCCGCCACCGCCGCGATGATCCCCGAGCAGACAGAGCTGCTGGGGGAGATCGTCCGTCTGGCCGCGGCACGCGCCTACCCGTCGTCCGGGGCGAAGGAGACGCTGCGGCTGGAGGACCTCGCAACCCCCTACGCGTGGCAGCTGCTGGAGCGCGCCGAGGCGGCGGGGGTGCCCCTGGTGGGGATGGGTGCGGTGCGGGCGGTGGAGCTGACGGGGCCCGGCAGCGTCCAGCTCGACGTGTCGGGCGGTGAGGGGGACGGTCTGATGCTCCGCCCGACGGTGGTCGCCGGTGGCCGGGATCTGCTGGGGGCCCGGCCGGCAGGGGGCGGCGGGTTCCTCCTCGCGGAGATCGACCCGGGAGACGAGGGTGCGCGCGGTGGGCGCAGCACGGAGGGGGTCCGGGTGCGCCTGGTCCCCGCAGCCGAGGGGGTGCCGACGGCGGTGCAGAACCTCCTGCGCGACGCCCAATCGGTGGCGGTCCCCGCCGCGGAGGCGGAGGAGTTCCTCGCCGATCTCGCCCCGCAGCTGCGACGTCGCCTAGGTGTCGTGTCCCGTGACGAGTCCGTCGAGATCCCCGAGACGCCCCCTCCCTCGCTGCGCCTGGATGTCACCCACGTACACGAGGCCGACGCCGCGGATGCCCTGGACGCGCATGGGGCGCTGCTGGCCTGGTCCTGGACCTACCGGGCACCCCATCGGCAGCTCGACCTGCGCCGTTCCGCGGAGGCCGCGGCCGGGGACAGGGACGTCGCCGGAGAGGACGCGATCCTCTCCCGGGTGCGCGAGGTGTGGCAGAGCGCCGCGAGCAGCACGGAGCAGACACTCCGGGGCATCGACGCCGCCCGGTTCGTGGACGCCGTGCTGCCGCGGCTGACGATGATGGAGGGCGTCACGGTCCTCGAGCACGGAGAGCGGCCAGGTCTCACCGAGCTCACGGAGGAACCCGCGCTGCGCATCAGCCAGGTGGAGCCCGCCCGGCCGGAGGACAACGACTGGTTCGATCTCGGCTTCGAGATCACCATCGGCGAGCGCGAGATCCCCTTCACCGCCGTGTTCGAGGCCCTCTCCCGGGGGAAGGACGCGGTCCGGATGCCCGACCGCACGTTCTTCACCCTGGACCACCCGGTGTTCACGCGGCTGCGGGAGCTGCTCGCCGAGGCCGCCGCGATGCCGGAGTGGGAGCCGGACAGTCCGCGCATCGGCCGCTACCAGGTCGCGCTGTGGGAGGAATTCGAGGACCTTGCCGAGGAGGCGCAGGAAGCGGTCGCCTGGCGCCGCGGTGTCGGGGCCCTGCAGGGCCTCGCGGAGATCCCCGACCCGGGGGACCCACCCGGACTCGCCGGCGCCTTGCGCCCTTACCAGCGGGAGGGATACGCGTGGCTCGCGTTCCTCTCTGACCACGGGCTCGGCGGGATCCTCGCCGACGACATGGGGCTCGGGAAGACGGTGCAGACCCTCGCGATGATCCTGCGAGCGAGGTCGCGTGCCGCGTCCGGCGCCCCGCCGTTCCTGGTCATCGCCCCCTCCTCCGTGCTGGACGTGTGGCGGGCGGAGGCGGAACGGTTCGCGCCAGGGCTGGACGTGCGAGTGCTCGGCCGGACCGCGAAGAAGCGCGGCACGTCCGTCGCGGAGGCCGTCGCCGGCGCGGATGTGGTCGTCACCAGCTACACGCTGCTGCGCCTCGATGAGGAGCAGACAACCGCACTGGACTGGTCGGGGCTGATCCTCGACGAGGCACAGTTCGTGAAGAACCGCGCCGCCCGCGCGCATCGCGCCGCGAAGCGGGTGCGGGCCCCGTTCCGTCTCGCCATCACCGGCACCCCGATGGAGAACTCGCTTGCGGACCTGTGGGCGCTGCTGTCGATCACCGCGCCGGGGCTCTTCCCCTCCCCCGTCCAGTTCCGCGGCCAGTACGTGAAGCCCATCGAGGCACCGGAGGACACCCCGGCAGGGCGGCGCCTGGCCGGGGAGCGGATGGAGCGGCTGCGGACGCGGATCCGGCCGTTCCTGCTGCGCCGCACCAAGGAGGTCGTCGCCCCCGAGCTGCCCGCGAAGCAGGAGCAGGTGCTGCGCACCGAGCTGACCCCGCGCCACCGGCGGCTGTACGAGAAGGTGCTGCAGCGCGAACGGCAGAAGCTGCTGGGGCTGGTGGAGGACCTCGACCGGAACCGCTTCATCGTCTTCCGCTCGCTCACGCTGCTGCGGATGCTGGCGCTGGATCCGGCGATCGTTGACGCCGAGGAGCATGCGGAGGTGCCGTCCTCGAAGCTCGAGGCGCTGATGGAGCGCCTCCCGCAGATCCTGGAGGAGGGGCACCGGGTGATCGTGTTCAGCCAGTTCACCTCGTTCCTGACGCGGATCGCCGAGCGCCTGGAGGACGGGGGTGTCGCCTACGGGTACCTCGACGGCGGCACGCGTCATCGCGCTCGGGAGGTGGCGCGCTTCCGCAGCGGGGAGGTGCCGGTGTTCCTGATCAGCCTGAAGGCCGGCGGGTTCGGCCTCACCCTCACCGAGGCGGACTACGTGTTCTTAGCGGACCCGTGGTGGAACCCGGCGGCTGAGGCGCAGGCGGTGGACCGCGCGCACCGCATCGGCCAGGACCGCGCCGTGATGGTGTACCGGATGGTCGCTGAGGACACCATCGAAGAGAAGGTGCTGGCCCTGCAGGAGCGCAAGGCCGCCCTGTTCGACTCCCTCACCGAGTCCGATGCCGCGTTCGCGCGGGCGATCACCGCGGAGGACGTGCGGGCGCTGCTGGAGGGATGAGGCCGTCACGGCGGTTGCGCCGGAGGCCCTCCAGCCCGACGATCGCGGCCCACGTCACCAGCAGCGGGTGCTCCCCCGGGCGGGGTGCAGCGGCAGGGACCACGCGGGCAGCGAGGTCCGGGCGCTCCACGGCGAGCAGAGCCCGGGCGCGTTCGGCGTGGAGCGGGTCCGAGGCGATCACGATGCGGTCGGCGCCCTCCACCAGCGGGATGCTGCGGGCGATGTTCTCCCCGGTGGTGGTACTCGTCGTCTCCTGCCGCAGCTCCCCGGTGTACCCGCAGTCCTGGCGCAGGTGGCAGGCGAGGATCGCCGCCTCGGAGTCCACCCCGTGGAGGGCCCCGCCGCTGGTGATCAGCACGGTCCGCGCGGCCGACGGGTCGATCGAGCGCAGGGCGATCTCTGCCCGCCAGCGATTCACGGCGTTCGCCTGCCCGCCTCGATTCCCGTACCCGAGGACCAGCACCGCCTCGGTACCCCCGGCCGCTCCGCGCGTGAACTCCCTCGCGGCAGCGGCACGCGCAAGGCGGCGCTGCGAGCGGGCGGTGACGACCTGACCCCAGGCGAGGATCCCCAGCACGGGAACGCCGAAGAGGATCGTCGCGGCCTCGCACACGGTGCGGGAACGAGGAAGGGCGAGCACCCGGTCAGCGTACGGCGGCGTGGGGTCTGCCCTGGTAGGTGATCTCGCGGAACGCGATCTCGTAGCCGAGCTTCTCGTTGACCTGGATCATCCAGGGATTCACGTGCGAGTTCCAGGTGACGAGGCTGGTCAGGCCCGGGGCCTCGGCGGCGAGGCGCCGATGGGTGGTGACCTTCAGCGCGAGCCCCAGCCGGTGACCGCGATGCTCCGGCATCACCAGGGTGTTCTCCTGCCAGCCGACGGTGGTGCCCGCGGCTGTCTGGAACTCGACCTCGGAGTTCCCGGCGAAGGTGCCGTCCGGGGCGACGGCGATCGCGACGATCGCGCGCTTCCCCGTCGAGCGGCGCCGCTCCTCCATCACCCGGATTCGCTCCGGGGTGTACTCCGGGGCGTCGTACTCGACGTCCTCGTCCGGCTCGTCGAGCTCCAGCTGCCGCAGCAGCGCGCCGTACTGGACGATGTACCGCTCTGGGACGGCGTCCTCCCAGGAGATGATCGAGTACCCCGCGATCTTCTCCGCCACCTCCGCCCACAGCTCGTCGAGCAGCGCCGTCTCCAGGGGCAGAGCGAGGGTGCGGCACACACCCAGGTTCTTCCGACTCGCCCCCAGGCGGGCCGCGACCCGGTTCCACGGCAGCTCCGGGTCGTCGGGGTCCCCGTCGGCGGGGATCTCACCCCAGGTGGTGATGAGACTGCGACCGCTGGCCCGGAACGTCGGCAGTAGGGCCTCCTCGACCAGCGCCGTGGCGACCCCGCGACCGCGGAACGCGGGGTGGACCCCGATCCCCAGGAACGCCGTGTCGGTGTTCTCCTGCTGCGGGAGCTGCACCGCGCCGAGGCCGACGATGCTGCGGCCCCCGTCCATCATCTCCACTTCCGCGACGAACCGGTGGTTCACCCAGTAGTCGGTGTCTTCCAGCAGCGCGCGGCGCTGGGCGATGGTGAGCACTTCCGCGCCGCCGAACAGGGCACGGTCGCACGCCTCGTCCAGGGCGTTCAGCTGGAGGAGGTCGCTCTCGCTGGTGGCATCGAGGGGACGCACATGGATCTGCATGGGCTCAGCGAAGCACGCCGGGGGCTCACCGCGGAAACGAATATTGCTCGCACCTGGCAGAATCGCGGCATGCCCGCCCCGCACCTTTTCTCCCCCCTTGACGTCGGCCCCATCACCCTGAAGAACCGTCTGGTGATGGGGTCGATGCACACCGGCCTCGAGGACTCCGCCGAGGACATCCCGCAGCTCGCCGCGTTCCTGGCGGAGCGCGCCCGCGGAGGCGTCGGCCTCCTCGTCACCGGCGGCTACTCCCCCACGCGGAGCGGCCGGCTCACCCCGCGCGGCGCTCAGGCCACCCCGAAACTCCTGCACGGCCACCGGCAGATCACCGACGAGGTCCATGACGCGGACGCCCGCATCCTGCTGCAGCTGCTGCACGCCGGGCGCTACGCCTACCACCCGCTTGCCGCGTCGGCGTCCTCCAGTCGGTCCCCCATCAGCCCGTACCGCGCGCGACGCCTCAGCCGCCGGGGTATTCGCCGCACCATCGAGGCATTCGCCCGCTCCGCGGCGCTCGCCGTCGGCGCCGGGTACGACGGCGTGGAGATCATGGGCTCCGAGGGGTACCTGCTGAACCAGTTCCTCGCGCCGCGCACCAACCGGCGCCGCGATCGGTACGGCCGCGACGCTGAGGCGCGCCGCGCGGTGCCCCTCGCGATCGCCCGCGCTGTGCGCGAGGCGCTCGGGCCGCACCGCCTGCTCAGCTACCGCATCTCGGTGCTGGATCTCGTGGAGGACGGTCAGTCGTGGGAGGAGACCGCGGCGCTCGCTCAGGAGCTGCAGGGGGTCGGCGTGGATGTGCTGGCCACCGGCATCGGGTGGCACGAGGCGCGCGTCCCCACCATCGCGACGTCGGTGCCGCGCGCCGCGTTCCGCGAGCACACCCGGCGCCTGAAGGACACCGTGGACGTGCCCGTCGTCGCCTCCAACCGCATCCATCAGCCCGCGCTCGCCGAGGAGATCCTGGCCGCTGGGGACGCGGATCTGATCTCGATGGCGCGGCCGCTGCTCGCCGATCCGCAGCTGGCCCGCAAGGTCGCCGAGGGCCGCACCGGGGAGGTCGTCTCCTGCATTGCG
This sequence comes from Brachybacterium sp., assembly GCA_030538435.1. Classification (GTDB taxonomy): domain Bacteria; phylum Actinomycetota; class Actinomycetes; order Actinomycetales; family Dermabacteraceae; genus Brachybacterium. The sequence continues at coordinate 8,350 of JAUNUA010000024.1, read as the reverse complement.
TGCAATCAGGCGTGCCTGGATCGCGTTTTCGAGGGCGACCGGGCGACCTGCCTGGTGAACCCCCGCGCAGGCCGCGAGACCGACGGGCGCCTGGAGCTGGTCCCCGCGCAGTCCCTGCAGCGGCGTCGACGGGTCGCCGTCGTCGGCGCCGGTCCCGCGGGTCTCGAAGCGGCGATCTCGGCGGCCCGTCGGGGGTGGGTCGTCACCCTGTTCGAGGCAGAGGACGAGATCGGCGGGCAGTTCCGGTATGCCCGGCGCATCCCCGGCAAAGAGGACTACGAGCTGGCGATCCGCTCGTGGCGCACCCGTCTGCTCTCCGCCGGCGTGGGCGTGCGGCTCGGCACCCGACCGAGCGTCGAGGACCTCGCCGGCTTCGACGACGTGGTGGTCGCGACCGGGGTGCTGCCCCGCATCGTCGACCTGCCCGGGTTCGACCCGGCGGACGAGCGCGCCGACGGATCGCCTGCGGTGATCAGCTACGCAGACCTGCTGGAGGGACGCGCCGAGCCCGGGAAGCGGGTCGCCGTCGTCGGGGCGGGCGGTATCGGCGTGGACGTCACCGAGTACCTGATCTCCCCGCGCCCCTCCCTCACCGAGGACCTTCCGAGCTGGCAGCAGCGCTGGGGCATCGTCGATCCGGCGGAGAGCCGCGGCGGCCTCGCCCCGCACACCGCCGACGGCGCCGGCGACGCTGACGACGCTGACGACGCGGAGCTGAGCAGCGGCCTCGGCGTGACGGACGTGCATCTGCTGCAGCGCAAGGACACCAGGATCGGCGCGGGCCTCGGGAAGACCACCGGGTGGGTGCACCGCGCGGAGCTGCGCCATGCCGGGGTCCACCATCACACCGGCGTCGCCTACGACCGGATCGACGAGCAGGGCCTGCACATCATGGTCGGGGAGGAGAAGCAGATCCTCGAGGTTGACACCGTCATCATCTGCGCAGGTCAGGAGAGCGAGCGCTCGCTGGTCTCCGATCTCGCGGACCTGGAGAACGGGCCGCGCGCCCACGTCATCGGCGGTGCTGATGTCGCGGCGGAGCTCGACGCCGAGCGCGCCATCCGCCAGGCCGTGGAGGTCATCGCCGCGATGTGAGGCAGACGCTTCTCATCACGGGGCCAGTCGCACGAACGCACCGATGGTGTGCACGGTAGCCACACCCTTTCCTCACCGTGAAGGGCCTCCACCAGCCATGCAGCGGCGGGACGGTGGGGCGTGCTGTCATGGTCGACGGGATAAAGGAGGAGGCTCGCATCCAGGATCACCAGACCCTCAGTCCTGACGGTCCAGAAGATCGAGGACCCCGCCGATGTTGCTCACGTCCACCCGTTGCCCCATGCCGAAAGAGCGGTGTTCGTACGGGCCTGCTGCCGGTGAGGATGCAGCCATTCCACGCCGCACAAGCTGGTTGACGGCTGCGCTGGGACCCAGCCCCGATATGCGGCGCAGGCGATCGAGCTCCGCCTGCACATCTGGCGCCAGGGTGACGGTGGTCCTCATACGTGCACTGCAGTGCTGTGATGCGATATCTGGAGCATCATGATGCTATGCCCGGCTGTGCCGCTCCCGCGCGGTGACGACGACGGCGCTCATAGGATGATCCGCATGCCCCGCGTGCTGCACACTGCCCAGGCCCTCGTCGACCTGGTGATCGAGGTGCCGGACCTTCCCTCCCGCGGTGACAACGTGAACGCCGCCAGCGACCGGCGCTACGCCGGGGGTGCGGTGAACATCCTGGTCGCTGCGGCCCGTGCGGGCGCTGAGGCCGTCCACGGTGGCTCCCACGGCACCGGACCCAACGGCGACCTGGTCCGCGAGAGCCTCGCCGCGGAGGGCGTCGGCGTCTCCGACGATCCGGTCCCGGACGAGGACACCGGCATCTGCGTGGTCCTGGTGGAGCCGAGCGCTGAGCGCACCTTCATCACGACCTACGGGGCGGAGCGCCGCATCACCGCCGAGTCCCTGGCCCGCCTCGACCCGCGACCCGGGGACCTGGTGTGCCTGTCCGGGTACAGCCTGTTCGCGCCGACGCGGGACCCGCTGCTTGCGTGGCTGCCCACCCTCCCCGACGGCGTGGAGGTGGTGCTGGATCCCGGTGCCCCGTTCGCGGATTTTCCCCGGGAGGTCCAGGAGCAGGTGCTGGCGGCAACCACCGTGTGGACCTCCAACGCCGATGAGGCGCGGGCGCTGACCGGGCTGGATGCGCTCATCGACACCCCGGCGGCGATCCGGCGGCGCCTGCGACCGGACGCCGTGGTGATCGTCCGCGACGGGATCCGCGGGTGCGTGGTGTTCCACCACGGGCGCGGCACCCACATCCCCGCATTCCCCCAGCAGGCGGTCGACACCAACGGGGCGGGTGACGCGCACACGGGGGTGCTGCTGGCTGAACGGGCACTCGGCGCGGACTGGGAGAGCGCCGCGACCCGCGCGAACGCCGCGGCAGCGATCAAGGTAACCCGCCGCGGTCCCGCCACGGCCCCCACCCGCGCCGAGGTCGACGCCTTCATCCGCTAGCCATGGGAGTCGACCGCACCGGTCGTCCGGCGCGTTCCCTGGCTCCGTGGGCGTGACGGGCGTTACACTACGAGTGCTATGTCCGTTCGCGCCCACGCGCGCAGCGT
>JAUNUA010000024.1:0-5626 GCA_030538435.1 Brachybacterium sp. | reverse complement strand
GGGCTTCACGGTGCTCGCCTTCCCCTGCAACCAGTTCCTCCGCCAGGAGCCGGGCAGCGACGAGGAGATCCAGGAGTTCTGCCGCCGCGAGTACCAGGTGAGCTTCCCCGTCTTCGCGAAGGTCGACGTGAACGGGCCGGACGCCCACCCCCTGTTCGTGTGGCTGAAGAGCCAGAAAGCCGGCGTGATGGGCGGCCGCATCGCCTGGAACTTCACCAAGTTCCTGCTGGACGCCGACGGGCACGTGCTGCGCCGCTACGCCCCGGCCGTGCCGCCCCTGCGGATCGCGCGTCGGATCGAGCAGGAACTCTCGGAAACCGGTACCCCTGCTCCCAGCTGACATGTCTGCGCCCCTTGGTAGCGTGGACGCATCACCACACCCTGAGGAGGGGAGCACAGCATGGAAGGTGGCATTCTCGCCCTAGTCGTCCTGGCCGTGATCGTGGTCGGGGTGATCATCGTCGGGGCGCTCCTGTTCGGGGGCATGCGCACCAGCATCATGTTCACCGTGCACACGCAGGAGAACGTGATCGTGGAGCGTTTCGGGAAGTTCCGGCGGGTGGCTACGCCGGGCCTGAACTTCAAGGCCCCCATGATCGACAGCACCACGCGCCCGATCTCGCTGCGCATCCAGCAGCTCGAGGTCAACATCGAGTCCAAGACCAAGGACAACGTCTTCGTCAACGTGCCCGTCGCGGTGCAGTACGTGATCCGCGAGGACCAGGTCGTCGACGCCTACTACCGGCTGTCGAACCCCGAGGCGCAGATCCGCTCCTACGTCTTCGACACCGTGCGTTCCGCCCTGTCGGGCCTGAACCTGGACGCGGCGTTCGAGTCCAAGGACGACATCGCCCGCAACGTCGAGGACACCCTGTCCCACCGCATGCAGGAGTTCGGCTTCAACATCGTCAACACCCTGGTCCAGGACATCTCCCCGGACCAGCGGGTGCGTGACTCCATGAACTCCATCAATGCCGCGCAGCGCGACCGGGTCGCCGCCCAGTCCCTCGCCGAGGCCGACAAGATCAAGCGCGTCACCCAGGCAGAGGCCGAGGCCGAGTCCAAGCGGCTGCAGGGTGAAGGCGTCGCCGCCCAGCGCAAGGCCATCGCGATGGGCATCGCCGAGCAGTACGAGATGCTCCGCAAGGTCGGCATCGAGAACTCCGCGGAGCAGCTGCTGCTGATGACCCAGTACTTCGACACCATGCAGGACGTGGCCCGAAACGGCCGCTCCAATGTCCTGTACCTGCCGTCGAACCCGGGCACCGTCGGCAGCATGGGCGAAGAGATCCGTTCTGCGATGCTGCAGGCCCAGGCCGCGAACTCCGCGGACAAGGACGCCGATATCGACGAGCAGAACGCCGCGTCCCGCCGCCAGCGCGACGACCAGCAGCGCCGCCAGCAGGCGCAGCGTCAGCGTGAGCAGCAGCAGCGCGCCGATGAGGACCGTCGCCGCCGCCAGGAGGAGAACGCTCACTCGACCGACGGTGGGGGCGAGACCCCGCCGTGGGCGCGTCCCGGCTTCGATCCCGGGAACTGACGCCCCGCATCACCACGACGGGACCCCGGCAGGCGCCATAGCCCGCCGGGGTTCCGTGCGTCTAGGCTCAGGATCATGCAGCCCGTCCCCACCGTGCCCGGTCCGCCCAGGCCCGTCTCACGGCGCTACGGCCTGGTGGTGACCGCCGGTGCAGTCGCGTGGGGCGTCCTGTTCGTCCTCGCCTGGATTCTCGCGGGGTCGGCGATCTACGCGATGCTGCTCGGGGTGAGCGAGGTGAAGACCCCCTCCCCCGACGGTGCTGCCCGGATCCGCAATGCAACGACCGTGACGACCGTGCTCGCGGTGCTGTGCGTCATCGCGCTCGTGACCACACTCGTGCTGGACCTGATCGCCATGGTGCAGTCCGTGCGCCGGATGGTGGGCGGCCCGGACGGTGCGGCCCTGCCAGCCATCGTGCTCGGGCTCATCGTCGTCACCACCGTGGTGCCGGCAACGATCGGCGGCCTGGCGATCCTGGCGAGCTGGGCAGAGCAGCAGGAGATCTTCATGGCCCTTGCCTGGCTGACCGGCGCGCTGCTGATCATGCTTGCGCCGATGGGCCGGTTCACGCTCTTCACCCTCGGGATCGTGCGTGCGGCCGTCGGGGAGACGCCGGTGCGGGGAGGCGGTGCCCGCACCGTGAACGGCCCTTCCGCTGCCGGGGACTCGTTGCCCATGATGAGGCCATGACGACCCGACGCGAAGCATTCAGTCTGGTGGCTCTGCTGGGGCTGGGTGCGCCAGCGGTCGCGGGCTGTTCGAGCCTCCCGCGGATTCTCGGGTCCGGGTCTGGCCGGTGGGCCTCAGATCTCCTGGAGCGCGTCGACCCCGCGGCGGCCGGCGCCTCGCCGGTCGCGACGTTCACCGCGACTCGCCCCCGGGCGATCGCTGAACTGCTGGGCCTCGCGGACGTCACGGGAACACCGGACGCGACGAGCGCGCCTGCCCGGTACCGGGTGATCGAGGCGAGCTACCCGATGATCCTGCGAGGCGCCCCGACCGGGGGGACGGGCAGCCCGATGGACGGGGAGGTCCTGTTCACCCCTGTCCACGCGGTCAATGTTGCTGGCTCCGTGGATGCCTCCCTCGCCCTGTGGACGGAGGCGGCGGAGGCATTCGATCACCTGGAAGACGCGCTCGCGGGCTCGTACGAACGGGACGGTGACGAGCTGCGCCTCCGCGAGGACCACCCGATGGCGGAGCACATGGGTCAGCTCCGGATCATCCTCGACGGGCAGGACATCGCCGTGACCGGCGCCGAGGACCCGGGCGACGTGCTGGACACTGGGTCGTCCTTCGCCGAGGCATTCACGGACCTGGATGAACTGCTCTCTGCGGTCGATGTCTCCGACCCCCATGTCCTGACCGGTACGCATCCGAGCACCGAGATCCCTTTCGGGTCCGGGGGCGGGAAGATCCTGGAGTGGGTGTACGCCACGGCGATGGAGGATGAGCAGGCGCAGACGACGCACGGGGCGATCCGGGTGGACGGTGACGCGGCGGGGCTCCGGGACCTGGTGTTGGAGGGGGCCGGGGAGACCACGTCGTCGACCCTGCAGCCGACGGAGGTCGAGGTCGACGGCGACCTCCTGCATCTGGTGCTGGAGCCGCCGGCGGACGCAGCACAGCCCGGGAGCGACCCGGTGGCGACGTTCTACCTGTCCCTGCCGGAGGCCATGGGGCCCGGAGTGCCGATCGGCTAGGCGGCGCGGGCGGTGCTCTCGATGCGCTGCTGGGGTGGGCACACGTTCTCGCTCCGGGAAAAATGCGACGATTGGGTCCCCGCACACGACCCGGAGGTCGACCATGCCCAGAGCCGTGACCCTGATTCGTTCCGACTCGCTGTCGAACGTGGCGGAGTACGCCTACGCCGCTACCGCACCCGCGGAGGCCCGCCTGGTCTTTCTGGCGGGATCGTGCCCGCTGAACAGCGACGGGTCAACGCACGGTGTGGGCGACGTCGCGGCGCAAGCTGCCAAGTGCATCGAGAATATGAGAGTCGCGCTCGGTGAGGCTGGCGCCGAGATCGATGACGTCATCGCTACCCGCGTGCTCGTCGCTTCCTCGGCTCAGGCTGATCTCGTGACGGCATGGGAGGTCGTCCGTGACGCGTTCGCGGACCATGATGTGCCAAGCACCCTGTTCGGTGTGGCCGCACTCGGGTACGACCACCAGCTGGTGGAAATCGAAGCCACGGCCGCTGTGCTCGATTGACCCTGAGGGCCCGGTCGGTGCTCCCGTCGGGGAAACGCGGTAAGCACTGATGGAGGGCGGCAGCGCATCCTTGTCAGGTTGTGGCCAATTCCGGTTCCATGCCTGCGTTCATGGAACCGCGATTGGTCACAGCTGCAGCCGCACAGCTCTGCTTCCCAGGTCTCGCCCTCGAGGTTCCCCTGCACCACGTCGCTAGGACGATGGGCCACCCCGCTGGGCGAGCTTGTCGCGGAGTCCGTCGAGGGCCCGGCGGATACCGGTGGGCTCCTCCTCGTCCTCCACCGGTGTGTCGGCGTAGTTGACGATGGCCCGCATGTTGCCGAGGTCGATGCTGGGTTTACCACTGTTCAGCAGCAGGACGAGGCGCTCGCCGACGCGTGCCTCGAAGGCACTGGCGGCGTCGGCGCCCTGCTCTTCGTGGACCTTGTCGAGGCGCTCCCGCAGCAGCTTCGCGGCAACGGGCGAGGCGGGGATCGGGTCGGGGTGACCGGGGGCGGTGATGTGTTCCATTCTCAGTGCTCCTGCGTGAGTGCGCGGTGGCGTTGGCGCACCCCGGCGGGGCCGTAGGGATAGTCGTCGAGCTGCGGAGCGCTGACCTCGGTGAGGCGCTGCAGTTCCTCGTCGCTGAGCTCGAGACCGGCGGCAGCCATGTTGTCCTCGAGCTGGTCGAGGGTGCGGGCGCCGATGATCACTGAGGAGACGGCCGGCTGCGCGGTGAGCCAGGCGAGGGCGACCTGCGAGGCGGTGACCCCGTGCGCTGCGGCGATCTCCTGCACCACGTCGAGGGTCCGCCAGGTGCGCTCGTCGGCGTTTCTCGCCTCCCAGGCCTCCATGCCACGCTCCGGGTTCTCGCCGAGCCGCGTGGCGCCGGTCGGCGGGACGTCCCGTTCGTACTTCCCGGAGAGCCAACCTCCGGCGAGCGGTGACCACGGAAGCAGGCCAAGGCCGGCGTCCTCACAGGCGGGCACGATCTCGTGCTCGATGTCGCGGACCAGCAGGTTGTACTGGGGCTGCAGGGTCACCGGCAGCGCCCAGTTATGGGCCTTCGCGACGTGGACGGCCTTGGTGAGCTGCCACCCGAGGTAGTTGGAGAAGCCGTAGTAGGAGATCAGCCCGGCGTGGATCGCGTCGTCGAGGAAGTCGAGGGTCTCCTCGAGAGGGGTGAGGGCGTCCCAGGCGTGCATCTGGTACAGGTCGATGTGGTCGACCTGCAGGCGTCGCAGGGAGTCCTCGAGGGCGCGGCGCAGGTGACGGCGTGAGGTGCCGAGGTCGTTGGCGTCCTCCCCCATCGGGAAGCGGCCCTTGGTGGCGAGAACGACGTCCTTCGCCTCGGTGGGGTGGTCGAACATCCAGCGGCCGATGATCTGCTCGGACACGCCGGCGCTGTAGACGTCGGCGGTGTCGATGAGGTTTCCTCCGCCCTCGACGAAGGCGGTCAGGATGTCGTGGGAGGTGTCCTCGTCAGCCTCGGCTCCGAAGGTCATCGTGCCCAGAGTCTGGGTGGAGACGACGGTGCCGCTGCGACCGAGAGTGCGGTAGGTCATGTCAGTGCTCATCTGACCAGTGTTCACTGAGCTGGGGCCAGCGCGCCAGGGGCATCCTTATCGCCGACCGGGTCCTCGCGGGCGATCGGCATCCCGTCGATGGGAGATCGTGAGGACCGGGATCACCACGGCGCTGTCATCGATCGTGTGGATGATCCGGTATTCACCTCGCCGCGCGGAGTACGTGCCCTCCAGCGGCCCCACCAACGGTGTGCCCACGCGGCGAGGATTGTCAGCGAGCGCGCTCCGGGTGACCTCCACCCCGTCCGCGGCCTCGCCTTCTGGCAACGTCGTCGTGAGGCTCCGTCGGGCGCTTGACGAGAACCGG
>JAUNUA010000309.1 GCA_030538435.1 Brachybacterium sp. | reverse complement strand
TGGCGGCCTCGTCCATCTCCTTGGGGATGGTGTCGAAGTAGCCCTTGAGCAGCCACACGTTGGCCCCCATGGCGCCACCGAGGTAGACCAGCAGCAACCCCCACAGGGTGTTGAGGCCGATCGCCGGGAGCACCTCACCGATCCGCAGGAACATGATGTAGAGCGCCGGGAAGGCCAGCAGCGCCGGGAACATCTGCGCCAGCAGGAGGGTCATCAGGCCCGGGCGCCGACCCGTCCAGCGAAGACGGCTGAAGGCGAAGGCCGCTGCGGCCCCGATGAAGACCTGGAAGACCGTCCCGAGCCCGGCGATGATGAGGCTGTTCCCGAACCACGTCCAGAACGGGAAGGTCGTCGAGGCGAACAGACGCGAGAAGTTCTGCATCGAGAAGTGCTGCGGGAAGGGCGAGGCGGCACTCAACGTGCCGGCCGGGTTGAGCGCGGCCGACAGGATGAACATCACCGGGAAGAGCGCCCAGACGAGCGCGAGGATGGCCAGCAGGTGCCGCCACCACACCCCACCCCGGGACCGGGAGACCGTGGAGGTGCTCCGCACCTTCTTCGCGGGGACGTCCGCCTCGGCGGCCGGCTGCATCGCTGTGGGCTGAGTCATCTCAGTTCACCTCTTCCAGAGCCTTGGACTGGCGGAAGCCGATATAGCTGATCACGCCGACGAGCATGAAGATCACGATGCTGACGGCCGAGGCGAGCCCGATGTTGGGCTGTCCCGACTCCAGCGCCAGGCGATAGGCGAAGTTGATGAGCAGGTCGGTGTTGCCGACGTAGCTGTTGCCCGCCTCGAAGGGACCGCCCCGGGTCACGAGATAGATGAGCGTGAAGTTGTTGAAGTTGAAGGCGAAGCTCGCCACCAGCAGCGGGCCGACGGCCACGAGCAGGAGCGGCATCGTCACCGACCACAGCGTGCGCAGTGGTCCGGCACCGTCGACCGCCGCCGCCTCCTTGACATCGTTGGGGATGGACTGCAGCGCCCCCGTGCAGATGAGGAACATATAGGGGAAGCCGAGCCAGAGGTTGGTGATGATCAGACTCGCCCGGGCCGCCCAGGCGTTGCCGCGCCAGTCGATGCCCAGTCCCGTCAGCTCGTTGATGAGACCGAACTGCGGGTTGAACATCGCCGCCCAGACCAGTCCGGTGACGAAGATCGGCAGGGCGTAGGGAAGGATCATCAGCGACCGGTAGATCCCCTTGCCCTTCAGCCGCGGGTCGTTGAAGAGCAGCGCGAGCAGCATGCCGAGCAGGAACGTGGTCACGACGCTGATCAGCGGGAAGGCCAGGTTCCACAGGAAGATCTTGACGAAGCCGCTGCGGAAGGCGGGGTCGGTGAAGATGGTGCGGAAGTTGTCCAGGCCGACGTTCTCCGTCCAGCCGGTGGGCAGCGGTGGCCCTACGCCGTCCTCGGGGACGAACCGGGCGTCCTGCGGCACGTAGCGCCGGCCGTCGGCGTCGATCATCACGTCCGCGTCGGCGTCATACTCGATCGTGGGTTGGGCGACATAGGCCTGGGAGCCGGTGTCGGTCTTGACCGCGGCACCCTCCTCGCCGACCGGGACCGCGAAGGCCTGGACGTCCTGGGATCGCTGGTTGGTCTCGAGCAGGTTCAGCACCCGGTAGCCCGGTGCGGTCTGGATGCCACCGTTGCCACGCAGCTCCACCCCGTCGGCCGGGAGCGCCTCCAGGCCCTCTGCAGTGCCGACGAACAGCTGGTGCCCGTCCTCGGTGACGTTGTCGGCGCGCTCCTCCTCGGCCCCTTCCTCCAGCTCGCCGGCGTCGGCGGCCGGCGGGACGCTCAGCAGGAAGGACAGCTCGCCGGTGGCGATCTCCTCCCCCTCCGGGACCGCGACCGAGAGCGCGTAGCGCGGCGAGTCGGGGTCCTGTCGCACCGACTGGGCCTGGATGGCCTGGACCGCCTCCTCCTTGGAGAGCGTGTGCCCGTCACCGTAGTTGGTGAAGGCGGTGGCTGCGGTGTAGACGATCGGCCAGATCTGGAAGAGCAGGAGCAGGATGAGGCCGGGCAGCAGATACTTCGCCGGGACCATCCGCCGCGTCGAGTAGACGACGAGCACGCTCATCGCGATGAAGGCCACGACCATGACGATGAGCCAGGCGCCGGCCTGGATCGCCAGCTGGGCCAGGTAGCCCATTACCAGGACGGTGAGGGCGATCAGTCCCCACTTGAGGACGTGGACCCACGCCGGTGTGTGGTCAGGGGACTCGGGCGCCGCCGCACCGGTGGACCGCTGCGGCTCGAGCGAAGTGGTGGACATCATCGTCTCCAGGAGAGAGGTGCCGCTGGTGCGGGCGCCGATGGGATCAACTGCGATGCGCTGGTATGCCGTGCCCCTGGTGACGCCGGGGCGTGCGGCCGGGTGGTGCTGACCTGGGTGCGGGGCGTGGGGGGGGGGCGGGGTCCCCCCCCCCCCCACCACAAAAGAAAGGGGGGTT
>JAUNUA010000308.1 GCA_030538435.1 Brachybacterium sp. | reverse complement strand
GCTGGGGCTGCGCACCTTCCTCGAGGAGGGGGGCTTCGGTGCCTTCACCACGAACTTCGAGGACCTGGGAGGCCTGCGGCAACTGCCGGGCCTCGCGGTGCAGCGCCTGATGGCCGACGGCTACGGCTTCGGCGCCGAGGGTGACTGGAAGACCGCGATCCTGGTCCGGGTGGCCGCGGTCATGGGCTACGGCCTGCCCGGCGGTGCCTCCCTGATGGAGGACTACACCTACGAGCTCACCCCGGGTCAGGAGAAGATCCTCGGCGCGCACATGCTGGAGGTCTCCCCGTCGCTGACCACCTCACGGCCGACGCTGGAGATCCACCCCCTGGGTATCGGCGACCGGGAGGACCCGGTGCGCCTGAAGTTCACCGCCGATCCGGGACCGGCGATCGTGGTGGCGATGAGCGACCTGCGGGAGCGCTTCCGGCTGGTCGCGAACGTCGTCGAGGTGGTCGAGCCCGACCACGACCTGCCCCAGCTGCCTGTCGCCTGCGCGGTGTGGGAGCCCGCCCCGAACTTCGCCACGTCCGCGGAGTGCTGGCTGACCGCGGGCGCCGCCCACCACACCGTGATGACCAGCGCTGTGGACCTGGAGACCTGGCAGGCCCTCGCCCACATCGGGGACCTCGAACTGGCCGTCATCGATGAGTCGACCACCGTGCGGTCCTTCGCGCAGGAGCTGCGCACCAACCAGGTGTTCTACCGCCTCGGCCAGGGGTTCTGAGCGGGGGAGCCTCATGAGCACCCACCGCACCGCACCGCCCGTCCTGCCCACCGCTCCCGCGCTCGGCGCCCTGCGACCGCTCGACCCGGATGACGCCCGGATCACCGGCGGCTTCTGGTCGGTGCGGCAGCACCGCAACGGCGGGGACGCCATCCGGGCCGGTCACGAGCGGCTCGAGGAGTCCGGGACCCTGCAGAACTTCCGGATCGCGGCGGGGGACGCCGAGGGCGAGGCCCGCGGCATGATCTTCCAGGACTCCGACGCCTACAAGTGGCTGGAGGCCCTCGCCTTCGAGATCGGGCGGACAGGCGATGCCGAGCTGCTCGCACTGCAGCGCGACGTGACGGCGACAATCGCGGCGGCGCAGGCTGAAGACGGCTACCTCAACAGCGTCCATCAGCTGCGACACGGCGTCGCCGAGCGGTACACGAACCTCGCCTGGAACCACGAGCTGTACTGCTACGGCCACCTCATGCAGGCCGCGATCGCCCAGGTGCGCTGCACAGGCGACAACGCATTGCTGCAGGTGGCGCTGCGCATCCTCGACCACCTCGGCACGGTGTTCGGTCCCGAGGGGATCGACGGGGTCCCGGGACATCCAGAGATCGAGATGGCCCTCGTGGAGCTGTACCGCGAGACCGGTCGCGAGGACGCGCGGGAGCTGGCCCGCTTCTTCCTGGAACGGCGGGGCCACGGCACCTTCGACGAGGTCCGTCCGGACCCGACCTACTTCTCCGCCCGGGTGCCGGTGCGCGAGGCCACCACTGTCGAGGGACACGCGGTGCGAGCCCTGTACCTCGCGGCCGGGGCGACTGATCTCGCGGTGGAGGACCACGACGCGGAGCTGGTCGAGCACCTCGAGCGACTGTTCGCCACCGCCTGGTCCACGAAGACCTACGTCACCGGCGGGATGGGCTCGCGCTGGGACTGGGAGGCCTTCGGAGATCCCTTCGAGCTGACCACCGATCGCGGCTACGCCGAGACCTGCGCAGGCATCGGGGCCATGCAGTGGGCCTGGCGACTGCTGCTGGCGACCGGCGATGCTCGCTACGCCGATGCGATCGAACGACTGCTCTACAACGCGATCCTGCCGGGTGTCTCCCTCGCCGGGACGGAGTTCTTCTACGTCAACTCGCTGCAGCTGCGCGACGGCGCGCACGCGGATGAGAACAGGTCGATCGCCCACGGTCGACGGGGCTGGTTCGACTGCGCCTGCTGCCCGCCGAACGTCATGCGCACCCTGGCGAGCCTCGACCAGTACGTCGCGACCGCGGACGCCGAGGGACTGCAGTTCCACCAGTTCGCGAGCGGCACGTGGACGGCGCGGATCGAGGGCCAGCCGTTCAGCGTCGAGGTCACCACCGACTATCCCCACGCGGGAGAGGTCACCCTGCGTGTGGTCGAGGCCCCGGACCGCGAGGTCGCGTTGTCGCTGCGCATTCCGCCGTGGTCCCAGGACACCACGCTGACCGTCGCGGGAGAGGAGGTCTCCACCACGGCCGGCCAGACGGCACGAATCACGCGGACCTTCCAGGTGGATGACGTGGTCACCCTGGAGCTCGACCTGCGTCCGCGCTTCACGGGCGCCCCGCATCGGGTGGACGCCTCCCGCGGGGCAGTTGTCCTTGAGCGAGGACCGCTGGTGTACGCCCTGGAGCAGCAGGACCAGTCGGGACAGGCACTCGTGGACGACGCCATGATCGATCCTGGCGCGGCGGTCCGCGAGCAGTATCTGG
>JAUNUA010000307.1 GCA_030538435.1 Brachybacterium sp. | reverse complement strand
CCCCTTCGTGACGGTGTGTGAACGCCTCGGAGATGCCGTCCGGGACCTCGCCGACCCGCTCGCGCAGGAGGAGCTCGCGACGTTCCTGATCGGTCACGAACGCGAGCCGATCGAGGACCTGAACGAGGGTCTCGGGGCGCTCCTCGGCGGTTGGGAGATGCGACCTCACGCCGACGTCCGCCCTGGTGGGAGGTGGTTCCGGTGCCTCGACGGGCTGCGCCGCGCCGCCGATCCGCCGGATCACGTGACCCCCGACCCTGCACTGCTGGCAGGGTGGGCGCACCTCACCTCCGTGCAGGCCCTGCTCGCCTGGAGCGAGTGCCGCTTCGGCTCCGCCGCCCGTCTGGCCGAGAGCGCCCTGGGTGCCTCTTCACCGGACGCGCTGGCACGATGGGTGCTCGCCGCCGCTGACGCGGCGCTGGCCCCCTGCTGGCACCGCGTGCGCACCGAGAGCCGAAGGAGATGAGCCGATGCCGGACCGCGATCCTCCCGCGCCCGCCTCCGGGGCCTGGCGCGCGAGCCACGGCGCGGGACACAGGCGCTTCGCGGATATCGGGCCACTCGCTCTGGAGTGCGGAGAGGTTCTGGAGAACGTCACCGTGGCTTACGAGAGCTGGGGGAGCCTCGATCCCGACGCAGGGAACGCCGTTCTCGTCCTGCACGCCCTGACCGGGGACTCGCACGTGACCGGTGAAGCGGGCCCCGGCCATCCGACCCCCGGGTGGTGGCCGGAGATGGTGGGTCCCGGCAAACCCATCGACACCGATCGCTTCTGCGTCATCGCCCCCAACGTCCTCGGCGGTTGTCAGGGCACCACCGGGCCGTCATCCCCGGCCCCGGACAGCCGACCCTGGGGCAGCCGGTTCCCCGCGCTCACCCTCCGCGACCAGGTCGCCGCGGAGGCCGCTCTGGCCGATGTCCTCGGCATCGACGCCTTCGCTCTGGTGATCGGCGGCTCCATGGGCGGCATGCGCGCCCTCGAATGGGCGACCGGGCTGCCGGACCGCGTGCAGCGCCTGGCCGTCATCGCCGGTGGCGCCCGCGCGACGGGCGATCAGATCGCCTGGAACAGCGCTCAGATCGCGGCGATCACCGGCAGTCCCGGATTCCATGGCGGCGACTACTACGAGGTCGCCGACGGCGACGGACCCCACGAAGGTCTCGGTGTTGCCCGGCGGATCGCGCACATCACCTACCGGTGCCCCGCGGAGCTCGACGCCCGCTTCGCCAACCGCCCCCAGACCGGGGAGGATCCTGTCGGCCGCGGTGGGCGGCACCAGGTGACCAGCTATCTCGACCACCACGCCGCGAAGCTCGTCCGGCGCTTCGACGCCAACAGCTATCTGGTCCTGGTGCGGGCCATGAACACCCACGACGTCGGACGAGCACGCGGCGGCACCACCGCCGCACTCGGTCAGGTGACGGCGATCTCGCTCATCGTCGGCATCGACAGCGACCGCCTGTTCCCTGCCGGGGACTGCCAGGAGATCGCCGAGGCGATCCCTGGCGGGATGTCACGCACCCTCAGCTCCGATATCGGCCACGACGGGTTCCTGGTGCCTGCGGCGGACCTCGCGGCATGGGTGCGCGACCTCCTGTCCCGCCCCGCCGGGGTGGCGCGTGGCACACGCGGGGCGCTGTCTCCTGCACAATGGTCCCCATGAGCATCGTGGTCGGGTACGCGCCCTCCGTGCAGGGTCGTGCCGCGCTCGCGGCCGCCGTTGCCGATACCCGGCGTACAGGGTCCCGCGTGGTTGTCGCCGCGCACTCCTACCGCAGCCAGGACGGAGAGGGGACCGTCGCGAGCACCGAGGATGTCACCCGGGAGCTGCGGGACCTGGGGGCAGATCCTGCGGCGGAGACCGTGGTGCTCGGCCAATCGGCCCAGGACGGGGACGTCGGCGAGTTCCTGCTCCGCGTCGCCGAGGAGCAGCAGGCGCACCTGATCATCATCGGACTCCGCCGCAAATCTCCGGCTGGGAAGCTCAATCTCGGGGGTGCGGCCCGCCGGGTCATCCTGGGCTCGCGCTGTCCCGTGCTGGCAGTCAAGGATGGAGGCCGGGGCCGCCGCGCACCGGCGGAATAACCGGACGCACCCGGACGTTACACTGGACAGGCTGACCGCACGGCGGCGCCGGCATGCCGACCACGCCGCGCGCTCCGGACCGGATCAGCCGCTCCGAGCCCACCCATCGCCCGAGCAAGACGGACCGCTGTGCCCGCGGTCCGCCGGAAGAAGGAAGTCCGTGACTGCACCCTCGAAGACCTCTGCCGACGGCTCCCCCCAGGACGACGGGACCACCGCCGAGACGCCGAAGAAGTCCTCGACCTCCGCCACCTCGACGGCGAAGAAGACGCCCGCCAAGAAAGCTCCTGCGACGAAGGCCGCCGCGAAGAAGACACCCGCGAAGAAGTCGTCGACCTCTGCGAAGAAGACTCCGGCGAAGAAGGCCGCCACCGCCCCGAAGGC
>JAUNUA010000023.1 GCA_030538435.1 Brachybacterium sp. | reverse complement strand
CGGATCGCGGCGGCGATCTCAGCCCCCACGCGCTCGAGCTCTGCCAGGAGGATCCGAGGCGTGTCCTCGGCGCGCAGGGCCCGCGTTTCCAACCCTTCCTCCGCCGCAGCCTGGTCGGCGGACCGCTGCGGCGCCTCAGGGCAGTCCGGAGCAACTCGGATCGCCTCTGCAAACCGCTCGGCAACGAAGACGCAGTGCCGCATCAGCGCGCCGAGGCTCAGCGATGAGGCGGTGGGGGTCGCGGCCAGCTGTTCGCGGTCCAGGTTGTGCAGGGTGCTGGCGAGCTGCTGGATCTGGTGCTCGACGAACGTCGCCAGGCCGTCGCGCTCATCGGTGACATCCGGGGTCAGGAAGGGCATCGGACTCTCCTTGCGATGGTGGGCCGCAGCTGGTCGGCAGCCCGTGCCACACACTCTTGTCACCTCGGCGGACATGATGTGTCCGCCAAGTTCGGCACACTGGGCCTATGAGCGAGGTGACCCGCAGAACGCTGATGCTGCTGTCGCTGCTGCAGTCGCGCAGCGTGTGGAGCGGGCCCGACCTCGCCGCGGAACTCGGCGTGACAACCCGCTGCATCCGCCGGGACGTTGACCGGTTGCGGGAACTCGGCTATCCGGTGATCGCGTCCTCCGGACACGGTGGGGGCTACCAGCTTGGGGCCGGCCGGGCACTGCCACCCCTGCTCCTCGGTGACGAGGAAGCAACCGCGGTCGCGATCGGGCTCCGGATGGCCGCTGCCTCGGGGATCGACGGCCTGGGCGAGCATGCCCTGCGGGCGCTCACCGCGCTGGAGGGGATCCTCCCGCCGACGGTCCGCGCGAAGGTCCTGGAGACGACTGGGGTGCTGGACGTGGTGTCCTCCACCACCGCGCACATCGGCCCTCCTATCCTCCAGGCCCTCGCCGCAGCCGTGCGGGACGGCGTGCAGGCGCGATTGGACTACCGACGGGCCGATGGGCACCGCTCCACGCGCCGCATCGAGCCCTACCGGGTGCTGTCCCTCTCCGGCCGGTGGTACCTGTTCGCCTGGGATCTCGACCGCGAGGATTGGCGGACATTCCGCCTGGACCGGATGCTTGAGGCACGAGCGACGACCTTCCGCTTCGCGCCCCGAACCACGCCCGATATCGAGGCGTACGTGCGGGAGTCCGTCAGCGTGCGGCCGTACCCGGATCGGATCCGTGTGCGAATCCACGCCGCGAAGGACGATGTCGCTGCCTGCGTCCCGGCATGGGGCGGGACGATCACCGCCGACGGCGAGAACCGCTGCATCGTGCAGATGGGGGCGACGGACCTGCGCTGGGCAGCGATGCAGCTCGCGGCGATCGGTATGCCGCTCGAGGTCCTGGATCCGCCGGAGCTGCACGACGTGCTGGACGAGCTGGCCGCCTGGTTCGCCGCCCACCGCAGCGATGGGTGAGACCCCGCCGGCGTTACAGCACCTGGGCGTGTCTCACGCCTGGAGGGTCACGACCGCTGCTCCGGCCTCCGGATCCAGCGTCACTCGGAGCTCCTCTCCGTCCCACCGCGCTTCCCCGGCGGTGGGCACCGCGATTCGCGGCTGGGACGCGGGGGTGGCGAATCTCGGCCGCAGTCGCACGTGCTCATCCGCGCCCGGTTCACCGAAGACGAGACACACGACTCGCTCGTCAGTGACACCGCCGGATGCCGTGCACTCGCCCTCCACCTGGGCGAACTCGACCGCGTATCCGTGGTCGCCGGGCCTCCCGTGCCGATGGACCTCCCCGTCCAGCACCACGGGACGGATGTCCTTCGCGATCGCCACCAGCGTGCGCAGCTGCTCCCGGTCTGTCGCGTCGAGCGTGGTGAGATCCATGCCGAGGCCGAGGACGCCGCTCATGCTGACACATGCCCGATAGGTCAGCGACGCGGGCCGGGTGTCGCGGCTGCCGTCGAGGTGGGTGACCCAGGAGCTGTTCACCGCCGCCGGGAACGCCGTGAGGAACCCATGCTGAATGGCCAGACGATCGCGGGGCCCGGTCTCGTCGCTCGTCCACACCACATCGGTCCGGCGCAGCACCTCCGCATCGATCCGACCGCCCCCACCAGAGCATCCTTCGATGCTCACCTCCGGGAACTCGTCTCGCAGGGTGTCGAGCAGCCGGTGGTAGGCCCGTGCGTGGTGGATCGCCCATGCCGCTCCGTGAGGGTCACCGGGGCGTCCCCCGTCCGTGACGGCACGGTTCATGTCCCACTTCAGATGGTCGACGCCGGAGTCGGAGAGGATGCGCCGCAGGGTCTGCAGGCACCACTGTTCGACCTCCGGCCGGCCCAGGTCCAGCACGAACTGGTGGCGGATCGTGACGGGGTCGCGGGTGGGGACGCGGTAGATCCACTCGGGGTGCGCGCGGAACAGGTCCGAGTCGGGGTTCACGCCCTCGGGTTCGACCCACAGACCGAAGCGCATCCCGAGCTGGTGGACCGCATCGGCGAGGGGCCGCAGTCCGTCGGGGAAGGCGTGAGGGTCAGGGTCCCAGTCACCGAGTCCGGCGTGCTCATCGTGGCGACCACGGAACCAGCCGTCGTCCAGGACGAACATTTCGCAGCCGAGGTCCGCGGCCTGCTGCGCCAGCTGGACCTGCTGGTCGATCCGCACGTCGAAGGTGGTCGCGTACCAGGAGTTGTAGGTGACCGGTCGCCGTGCGCTGGAGGTGTCGCGCAGCAGCTCGAGACGCGCGTACCGGTGCCACGCGCGGGCGGCGGCATCCCGGTCGGGCGCCCACAGTCCCAGCAGCACCGGCCCCTCGAAGCTCTCGCCCGGGTCGAGCCGCACAATGTTCTCGACGTCGCAGGCGCCGGCGGCGATGCGCGCCCACCCGGCCTCATCGGTCAAGTCGACCTCGGCCTGCCAGGACCCGGACCAGGCGAGCTGCACGGACCAGCAGCCGCGGTCCTTCCGGCCGGTCTCGCTGACGGTGAGGACGGGCGCCGCCCGGTGGGAGGTGATGCCTTGACGACTGGCCAGGGAGAACGTCCCGCAGGTGAGTCGCGTGGTGTCCAGTCGGTACTCGTCGCACCACTCCCCGGTCAGCGTGGTGACCTCGGCGCCCCCGGGGACGTGCACGTTCAGGCTCCCGGTGCGGGCCCGCATGAGCGTCACCGTACGGTCCTCGGAGATGTTCGTGACGACGCTGCGGCGAGCGATCACGTCGTGCTGGGTCGAGGTCTCCCAGCTCAGGTCGATCGCGAGGTCCCCGGTGTCCTCCCGCAGCCGGGCCCGCAGCGTGTCCCCGCCGGCGCTGCGCTCGAGGACGGGCTCGCCGTCGAGCTGTACCGCGGAACCGGTCACGGAGTCCTCGTGGGCGACCAGGAGATCCGAGGCGCGGATGTGCCGGGTACCGGCGACGCTGTACTCGTGGGGCAGGGCGTCCTCGATCGTGGAGAACGAGGGGACGTGCGGCAGGGCAGGCGCCTCGGGCGTCTCCTCGCTCGCCGGGCCCCACGTGACGGCGACAAGGCCGGTGCCGGTCGGGGCGGGGCGCAGCACATGCCGCGTGGAGCGGGTCCGCAGAACGATGTCCTCCTCGTCCACCGTCGTCTCAGACCGCGCGGGCATGGCGGCGCTCCCCCTCCTCGTGGAACAGACGCGTACAGCGCTGCTGGAGGTCGATATCGGCCCACATGGGGTGGTGCGGGGCAGCGTTGGAGCAGACCACGGTCCCGGCAGCGCCCACGCGAGCGGCCTCCCGCATGGCGTGCTCGCACAGTTCCGATCCGACCGGGCCCTCCTCGAAGGTGCAGTCCCGCGGGGTGTAGCCGAACCAGCCCTCTCCGAGCAGCAGGGGAATGCCGCGGGACCGGGCGGCATCGGCCGCGGCATCCAGCCACAGAGCCAGGCGCGTGTGCGTCTCGTGACGCCACATGCCCCATCGATCGAGCAGCCAGGCATCGACCTTTGTCGGGTCACACCAGTCGTGGACGTACAGCTCCGCGGGGTTCATCACCGTCGCCTCCCCGGTCCAGGAGCGCTCGCCGGTCGGCCACCACTCCCCCGGGGCCGGCGCATCGGGCCGCAGCAGGGCACGCAGCTGGTCCTCGCGCAGGTTCGCAGGGTCCCCGCGCAGGCCGAACGTCTCGATGAGCTCGCCGAGCACCCCGTACACGTACGGATGGACGACCAGGGCATCGACGCCGTCGGGAACGGCGGAGAGGGCCCCGATGGGCACCCCCGCGTAGTTCACGGTGACGGGGTCCTCGGGGCGCCTGGCACGGAAACGGTCGATGCCGCGCTGCAGACGCGGCAGCAGCGCCCGGGTCACCGCGTCATGATCGGACCGGTCCACCGCGAGGCCCTCGGTCAGCTTCCCGATCTGGACCTCGTTGTGCAGCTCCGTCAGGGCCACCTGCTCGAGCAGGCCCTCGCCCTCCACCAGGTCCAGCAGATCCGCGAGGCAGTCCGCGAGCCGTTCGGCCCGCTCCTCGGGCGGCACCGCCAGCAGCGCGTCCAGCCAGGCACGGTCCGCGGAGAAGCTCGGGGACTGCTGGTACTCCCAGCTGGACAGGATGATCCGCAGCCCGGCGTCACGGCAGGCCCGCAGCAGATCGAGCAGCTGCGCGCGGGCATCGATCGTGGTCCAGCCGCCGACGTCGTACCAGCGAGTGCGGGAGCCGTGCCCGCCCCCCAGCGGGCCCAGCTGCAGCGCATCCGTCGGCAGGCCGGAGCCGAACAGCAGGAACGGCATGGCGCACATCCGCACGGTGTCGTAGCCGCGTTCCACGGCCTCGGAGCAGGCCCTCTCCAGGTCCTCGAAGGGCTCCCCGGGGCCGGTGCGCGTGTACCAGCTGAAGTCCCACAGGGTGATCGTCAGGGGGCGGTCGATCAGCATCGGCACGGGCTTTCCCTCCCGGGGCTACTTGTTGGAGCCGACCAGCAGGCCGGAGACGAACTGCTTCTGGAACAGGAAGAACACGATCGCCGGGGGGATCGCCGCGATCAGCGATGCGGCAGCGATGATGTTCCACTGGCTGGTGTGACCGCCGGCGATGTTCAGCAGCGCCGCGGTGATCGGGAACTTGCTCTGGGACTGCAGGGTCGTCATCGCCCACAGCAGGTCGTTGAACACCCAGGTGGTCGCAAGCGCGGCGAGGGCCGCCAGCGATGGCCGACACAGGGGCAGCACGATCCGCCAGAACGTGCCGAAGGCTCCGGTGCCGTCCAACTGCGCCGCCTCGAACACCTCCGTGGGCAGGGAGCGCATGAAGCCGTGGAGCACGAAGGTGTAGAAGCCCATCCCGAAGCCGACCTGCACCAGGATCGGCGCCAGCAGCGTGTCGTAGATGCCCATGGCCTGGGAGATCCGGGAGGCGGGGATCAGCAGCACCTGTTGGGGCAGCAGGTTCCCCGCGAGCATCAGCAGCAGGATGGTGCGGCGGAACGGGATGTCGTATCGGCTGAGGGCGTAGGCGGCCATCGCGGCGAGCGCCAGGGAGATCACCACGCAGAAGAAGGTGATGATCACGCTGTTCCACAGGGCCTGGGGTACCCCGCCGTCGGTGAGGGCGCGCCGGTAGCCGTCCAGGGACAGCTCGCGGGGCAGAGCGCCGAGGCCGTGACGGGCGATGTCGTCGAAGGGCCGCAGGGAGACCATCAGCACGTACACCATGGGCGCGAGCCAGAGGATCGACACCGTGGTCATGACGGTGTGGAAGAGGACGTCGCGGGGACGGATCGGCTTCTTCCGCGGGGTGATGCGGGGCCGGTCGGAGACTGGCGCGGCGATGGTGGATGGGGTGCTCACTGCGCCTCCTCGCTGCGGGCCTGGCGGACGAGGTAGGTGATGATGAACAGGATCGCCAGGGCAAAGATGACCACCGCGATCGCCGAGCCGTACCCGAGGTTCACCTGGGTGAATCCCTGCTGGAACATGTAGGTGCTGAGCAGTTGGGTCTGGTTGTAGGGCCCGCCGCGGGTCATCGCCCACACGATGTCGAACGTGCGCAGCGAGTCGATCACGGTGACCGCGAAGATGATCGTGTTCACGCCCCGCAGCTGCGGCATGGTGATCCTCCAGAAGCGCTGCCAGGCGTTCGCGCCGTCCACGGCGGCGGCCTCCGTCAGGGTCTCGTCGGTGCCCTTCAGGCCCGCGAGGTAGAGCACCATGATGTATCCGACCTGCCGCCAGATCGCTGCGACCAGCACCGCGTACAGGGCGATGTCGGGGTCGGCGAGCCATTGGCGCTGCAGCGTCTCGAGGCCCACGAGCTCCAGGCTCGCGTTGATCGGTCCGCCGGGCTGGTACATCACCCGCCAGAACATGCCGGAGACCGTCAGGGACACCACCATCGGCAGGAACAGGGCGATGCGGTAGAGCCCCACGCCGCGGCGCGGCTTGTTCAGGGCGAGAGCGAACACCAGGCCGAGGACCACGGAGAAGACGCCGAACACCGCCACCCAGATGACG
This sequence comes from Brachybacterium sp., assembly GCA_030538435.1. GTDB lineage: Bacteria > Actinomycetota > Actinomycetes > Actinomycetales > Dermabacteraceae > Brachybacterium. The sequence goes on along the minus strand of JAUNUA010000023.1, from coordinate 12,504 downwards.
TTGTTGATCAGCGCGGTGTGGAAGATCGGGTCGCTCGCGAGCCGCTCGTAGTTCGCGAGGCCGATGTACTCGGCTTCTCCGACGCCCCGCCAGCTGGTCAAGGACAGCGAGAAGCTGTTCATCGCCGGCCAGAACACCCAGTAGGCCTCCATCGCCACCGGGACCAGGAGGAACACCCAGACGATCCAGGGCACCCTGCGCAGCGCGTGCAGTGTGCCGCGTCGGCGCCGCGCAGGTGGGGTGTCGGTCGCCTCCTCGCTCTGGGCGACGGCTGCGGTCACGACTGGAAGACCTGCTCCGCCGCGGACTGCCACTCCGCGAGGATCTGATCGACGTTGTCCGGGTTCGCGATGAACTGGGTCAGGGCCGTGTCCGCCGTGGCCTGCAGCTCGTCCGAGGAGTCCCGGTTGAAGAACTGGGTGATCTCATCGGTGTCGTTGAGCGTTTCGATGCCCTTCTGCACCAGCGGCGAGAACTGCGAGGTGTCCACGTCCGGGCTGGTGGGCAGGTTGGAGGACCCGGAGACCTCGATGTACTGCTCCTGGGCCTCCTTGGTGGCGAGGTAGGAGGCCAGCGCCATCGCGCCCTCGGGGTTCTGGGAGCCGGCGGCGAGGAAGAACCCGTCGGTCGGTGCCTCCTCCGAGGAGGGGACGTCCGCGATCTTGGGGACGGAGAAGAAGTCGAGGTCCTCCTCGACGTCTGAGGGCACGAACTCGGTGACGAATGCTCCGACGAGGTACATCGCGGCGCTGCCGTCCACGAGTGGCTGGGCGCCCTCCTGGTCGCTCCACGAGGTCTGGTTCTCGTGCAGGAACGGCACGATCTCCGCGTAGCGCTCCATCGTGTCGCGCACCTCGGTGGAATCGAAGGAGTGCTCACCCGCCAGCAGTTCGCGGTGGAACTCCGGGCCGTTGACCCGGCAGTTCAGGTAGTCGAACCAGCCGGAGGCCATCCAGGGGGTCGCCCCGATGCCGTTGGTGAGCGGCGTGATCCCCTGACCCTCGAGGTCCTCGCACATCGTGAGGAAGTCATCCCATTCGGTGGGGATATCGCTGATCCCCCATTCTTCGAACATTGACCGGCGGTAGAAGATCGACCACCAGTAATAGTTCGTGGGAACGAAGATCTGATTGCCGTCCTCATCGGAGGACAGTTCCCGCAGCGCCTCGGAGAAATTCGCGCACGGTCCGTCGCCCTCCCACAGCTCGGAGACGTCCAGCAGGAGTCCCTCGCGGGCGTAGGAGTTGGCGACCGATCCCGCGTACCAGGTGAGGACGTCCGGTGGTTCGGGGGAGGTGAGGTAGGTGGACAGCTGAGCGCGGAACTGTTCGGTGGCCACCGAGTTCACGGTCACGTCGTACTCGTCGAAGTCCCCGACGACCTCGGCCAGGGCCCTCTTCGGCCCCTCGTCCTGGATGCTGGACTGGAGGGTGACGCTGCCGCCGCCGCCCCCGCCGTTCCCGTTGCCGCCGTCGCCGCCCGGGGTGCCGCCGCCGAGGCAGCCGGTCAGGAGTCCGGCACCCCCGAGGCCCATCGTTCCGGCGAGCATTCCTCGTCGTGAGAGTTCATTGTTCATGATAAGGTCTCCGTTCGTCATCGAACCTGCTTTCATCGTACGAGCGGTAACCACCTCGACCCATGGTCGATTCTCTATCGCACATGGACGATTCTCTGCTCGGTCACCGCTCGGTGACGATCTCCTGGGACAGTTCCACCGCGCGTTCGCGGTCCGGCTCCGCGTCCAGAACTTCCTGCACCAGCTCCCGGGCGCGCTCACGGTCCCCGAGCAGGGCGGCTGACTGAGCCCGCAGCATCGCCACATCGACCTCGCGCTGCGCCCGGAGATCCGGGGGGAACAGGAGCATCGAGGGCAGCGAGGTCGCGAAGTAGTCGACCGTTGGTGCGGTGCGCTCGAGCTCCGCGGCGTAGTCGGCGAGTCCGTGCGCGAGCTCCGTCGCGGTCGTCTCCTCACCGAGGCGGCGGGCGGCGAGCGCGCAGTGGTAGGTGAGGTCCGAGTACGGGACGGCCTCCATCGCGCGGAAGTCGGAGACGGCATCGGCGGCCTCGCGCCACTGCTCCCGTGCGACCGCGGTGTGCCCCTGGGCGGCAAGGGCATCGCCGAGGGCCAGGCGCAGATGCGCACTGGTGGCCAGCGGGTGGCGGTCTTCGCCAAGACTCGGGATCGGCTCGAGCGCGGCCCTGACCAGCACCTCGGCCCGCTCAGGGTCCCCGCCGGCGAGCGCGTCCCGAGCGCACGCCAGGTGGGCCTCCTCCCATGCCCGCAGCACGGTGCCCTCACCGCCCTCCCACGGTTGAAAGGGGCGGGAGCTGAGAATCCGGATCGCTTCGTCGGCGCGACCGGAGACGGTCAGCAGCAGCGCACGGGTGGCGGTGAGGTCATCCCGCTCGCCCACCAGGTCGAGGTCGGCCTCGAGCATCTCCACACGCTCGGCGACGCTGCATCCGCGGCGGGCGGACAGCAGGTCGAGCTCGGCGAGCAGTTTCGCGTCATGCGGCGCGAGGTCGCGGGCCCGCCCGTAGTGGGCATCAGCCTGGTCGGAGTCGTCCTGGACGTTCATCGCGCCGAGGGCGAGGTTCCGTCGGGTGACGGGGTCGGTGTCGTCGAGCGCGACGGCTGCCTCCCACCGGTCGATGGCCTCCTCGCGCCGCTGCAGGTGGTAGAGCTGGTGGCCGAGCAGACGCAGGGCCAGCACATCGTCGGAGTTCGCGGCGAGGGTCCGCTCCAGCATGTCCAGGTCCTGGGGGCGGCCGGCGAAGCAGTGCGTCGCATCCAGCGCGTCGGCGCGGGACCGGGCCGCCTGCGCCTCCTCCGGCTCGCCGATTCGACGGTGCTGGTCGGCGATGTGCAACCAGGCGAGCGGTCCCACGGCGACCTGCCCGATGGCCGTCGGGGCGGACGCGGCATCGATCCAGGCCCGGCGGGCAGCGTCCGCCTCGCCGACCGAGTCGTACTCGAGGCCGAGGTCGATCAGGGTGGGCCCGTCGGTATCGATCCGCGCGCCGGCGAGGTCGGAGGCCCACACGTCCAACGGATCCTCGGCGAGCAGCTCCGCCAGGAGATCGTCGGCCTCTGCGCTGCGCCCGAGGCGCCGCATCAGGATCACGGCCAGGCAGCGCATCTGCGGGCGGGGGTCGCGCGGGCTCCACCAGCCCTCGAGCAGGGCGAGGGCTTCGTCGTCGGTACCCGGCTCGGTGCTGCGGGCGAGGATCCGGGCAGAGGCGAGCGCCGCTGCAGGCGCCCAGGCGTGATCCCAGGCTGCCCGGCCGTACAGGTCCAGCGCCTCGCGTGTGCGGCCGGTGCGCTCGCGGACCTGCGCGAGGCGATGGTGGGTCTCCCCGCTCTCCGGCGTGGGGTGGCGACGGGTGGTGCGGGCAAGCGCGATCTCCAGGTGCCGTGCAGCGTCCTGGAGGCGGCCCGCGCGCAGGTCCTCGATGCCGAGGGCGGTGCGGCACCGCGAGTCGCCGGGGTCGCGGCGCAGCGCCTCGTCCCAGTAGGGCCGCGGCCGACGGGTGGCATGGCGGTACTGCTGCAGGTGGACACCGGTGAGGTACAGCTCGTCGACGGAGGCGATGTCACCCGGGGCGGGAGGCTCGGTGGCCGCCGCGGGCTCCTCCGGATCGACCGCTGGTGGGCGGGGGGTCCAGCGCAGGAGGACCTCGCCGGCATCGGCGAGGGTGAGGGTGAGCTCGTGCAGCTCGGTTCCCTCGACCAGGTCCACTGTCTGCGTGTGCGGCCGGCCCGGGGCGATGTCCACGGTCTCCTCCACCAGCACGTCCTCACCGCGGGCCAGACGCAGCCGGGCCCCGGGGCGGGGTCGGGTGACGGCGACGCCGAGGATCGCTGTATGCGGATCCGCGCCCGCAGCGAGGTGGCAGGCGGCCTCGGTGGTGGCCTGATGGACAACGCCGATGTCCTGGATCGGGTACCAGTACTGACGGAAGATCTTCGTCTCCCCGGGCGCCAGGTGGGAGAAGTCCGGCTGATTGTCGGTGTACACACCGGCCATCAGCTCGACGTAGGGGCCGTCCTCCTCGGTGAGGTTGCGGTCCCAGGCCCAGCCGAAGGGCGCATTGCCCCAGGTCCACATCTTCTTGCCGGGGGCGATCCGTCGATCGGCGACATGGACGAATCCCGTCTGGGCTGCATGGTCGTAGCCGCCGAAGAAGTTGTCCTCGGTGTCGACCACCATGTATGACGTGGGCACCGCGATGTTCCGGTAGTAGTCGAGGCGATCGGCTGCCGGTTCGTGTGCGCTGCGGACCTGTCGTTCGGCCTCGCCCGGGTAGTCCCAGCCGTAGTAGCGGCGGTCCGCTGCGGGGTAGGCGGTGACGGCGCGCTTGGCGTGGTCGGCGACGAAGTGCACGTCGGTGGGGAAGAACGCCTGGTAGTCGTCGTGGACGCGAGCAGCGACGTTGGCCCACCACATGAAGGTGCGCGCGTCCTCGGTGCGGTTGCTGAGGCGCGCGCGCAGCTCGATGAGGGCGGAGTCCGGGCGCAGCCGTATCCCGTGCATGCCCTTCATGCGGTCGAAGGGGTCGTGGTCCGAACACCACACGGTGACGGAGCCGTCCTCCTCGTGCTCGACGTGGTGGGACATGGGCAGGAACGTCGCCGGTCGGTGATGCTGGGGCCAGTTGAACTCGATCCCGCCGGAGATCCACGGACCGGTCAGGCCCACGAGCGCCGGTTTGATCACCTGGTTGCGGTAGAACATGTCCACGTCGCGGGTGAGATCGGTGGCGTACAGGATGCGGCCGCCGAGCTCGGGGACGATCACGATCCGGAGATAGTCGTTCTGCAGCACGATCGCGTGCCAGTCACGCGGCCGGGCCTCGGCGGTGATGCGGTCATGGAACGGCAGGGGGTACACCCGGCCGCTTGACCCCTGGTAGACGCGATTGTCCAGGTAGGCCGGATAGCGGTCGGGCGCGGCCGGCATGTGGGTGGGAAGGGTGAGCGTCTCTTCCTGCACGCTGACCCCGGTCGGTTGCATCATCGCGGTCTCCGGCCTGTCCGTCATACGGTCAGAGTAGGGATCCCGGCCGGCTTCGGCGTAGGCTCAATACGATGGGGGGTATGGACGGATCGACGACCGTGGGACCGGTTCTCGGTACCGCCGAGATCCCCGACGGCTTCCCCGGTGAACGGATGCGGGTGCTGCCCCGCCCGCTGGTCCAGCACGCCCTGGCCTCCGGTCCGACAGCCCAGTTGCTCGTCACCGACGCCGGACTGTTTCCGCGGGCGGGTCATCACGGGCGTACGCGGACCTTCGCGCGGGAACTGATCGTCATCCAGTGCACAGCAGGACGCGGGGTCTGCGAGATCGGCGGGCTGACCCACCACGTCTCGCCAGGGCAGGTGCTGGTGCTCCCGCCCGGCATCCCGCACCACTACCGCGCCGACGAGGCGGACCCCTGGACGATCTGGTGGATGCATGTGGCCGGGCGGGCGGTCCCGTCGTTCCTGGCGGGCATCGGGGCCGACGTGCGCGAGCCGGTGCGCGACCTCGTGGAGCCGGCGCGGGTGACGGCGCTGCTGGACACGGTGTTGCGCCGGATGGAGACCGACGAGACGACGCCGTCGCTGGTCGCGGCGAGCGGCGCAGCCTGGCATCTGCTGGCGACGCTGTGCGCAGACGGCCGCACCCCGGCGCAGTCACGGCGCGACCCGGCCCGCGAGATCCGCGAGCATCTGCGGGCGAATCTGTCGGAGAGGATCACGGTGGCGGAGGTCGCGGCACTGACCGGGTACAGCGCCTCGCACGTCTCGGCGCTGTTCCGCCGGGCCACCGGGTTCGGGATCCTGGAGTACCAGAAGCGTCTGCGGATGGCACGCGCCCGTGAGCTGCTGGATACCACCGACCTGCCGATCTCTCAGATTGCCGCGCATGTGGGCTACGAGGACCCGCTGTACTTCTCGCGGCAGTTCCGGCGGATCCACGAGCACTCCCCCAGCCACTACCGGGGCCGCGGATCGCGGTCGGCGTGGCACCCGCCGTCGTCTGCCTCGCCGTCGCGGCCCGAGGGGTGATACCTCGCGCAGGCAGGCCCCCTGGGGCACAGACCTATGCTGAGCCCATGGAGGCCATCGGATCCGTGGGCACCGCACGCCGCTCGACCCCGCGCCGTGCGCCTCGCGGAGCGCGGCCACCGATGCTCACGCTCCTGCTCGTGGTGGTGTTCTCCCTCGTGGGGGCGCCCGCCGCGTACGCCTGCGACTGCGACCCCCTGACGTTCGAGGAGGCCATCGAGGCGGCGGACTTGATCGCGGACGTCACGGTGCAGCAGGAGGTGGGGCGCAGCGACGACGGGTGGGGCGTCACCTACGAGGTCGCCGTGAACACCGTCTGGAAGGGCGAGCAGACCCGTACCGTCCGTTTCACCACCGCCGAGGACATCCCCGCCTGCGGCCTCGGGCGACTGCACGCCGGCGACAGTCTTCTGATCTGGGCGTCGGGCGCGGACGGGGAGTACAGCTCCACCTGGTGCGCGCTGCCCATGGACGGCACCACGGACGATCGGGAGCGCCTGACCGACGAGCTCGGCGAACCGGCCGACCTGACCGACGAGCCCGTCACCACGACCGCTCCCTCCGAACCCCCTGCCGTCTCGGGGTCCGGGGTTTCGACCTCAATGGTGCTCGTCCTGGCGGTCATCGGCATCGTCACGCTCGGTCTGCTGAGCCTCGCGGTCGCGGTGACGGTGGTCGTGCTGGTGCTGCGACGCCGCCCTCCGGGCGGTTGAGCGGGCGGCTTCCACGACGTGCCGCCCTGCAGCGCCCAACCGTCAGCGGGACACCAGCGGGTAGGCGATGACGGCGAAGCGCGCGGAGTCCGGTGACCAGGAGGGCACGTTGATCGTGCCCTGCCCCCCGCGGACCGGGTAGCTCGCCGCCGGGGTGCTCCAGTCCTCGGTCGCGACGACGCGGACCTCCACGGGAAGATCCGGCGGGTGCCCGATCGTGCCGGCAGGGTAGGCGAGGTAGGTTGCCCAGCGTCCGTCGGGCGAGACGTGGGGGAACCAGTCGACGGTGCTGCTCACCACCAGCCGCTCCGGCGGGGCTGATCCCTCGAGGTCTATGCGGGCCAGTTGCGCGTGCCCGGGCGTGTCTGTGAACGTCTCGGTGTTCAGGACCAGGGCGCTCCCGTCCGGGGTGAACTCCGGGCCGTCCAGGTGACCGTCCCCGACCTGGATCTCCCGGACGGTGCCGTCGTGGAGGTCCTGGAGCATCAACCGACCGGTGCCGTCCTCGGCCAGGTCGACGTAGGCCAGTGTCCGCCCGTCCGGGGAGATCCCGTGCAGGTAGTGACCGCCGGGCCCGCTGGTCAGGCACCGCACCGCCCCGCCGTCGAGAGATCCCTGGTAGATCTGCCCGTCCTCGGCGGTCATCAGCACGTGCTTCCCATCGGGGTGCAGCACGTGGTCGTTGTTGATGGGCGGCAGCCCCTCGAACGGGATCACCCGCGGCTCGCCGCCGTGCTCGGCGTCCACCGCGAACAGCCGACCCTCACCGTTCAGCAGCAGCCGGCCGTCCATCGTCCAGTTCGGTGCCTCGAGCAGGATGTCCGGGTACTCCCCGAGAACCACCAGGTCATCGGCCTCCGGGGTACCGACAAGCAGCTGGGTGACCTGGCCGGGTACCAAACGCCTCACCGCGATACCCCCGGACTGCGCCTGTGCACACCGGCCGGGGAGAAGATCACGATCCGCTCTCGATGCATGAACGCAATGGTCCCACGGGTTGGAATCGTGCGTGTGAGGGTGCATTCTCAGGTCATGACTGCTGCCTCATCCCCCGCCCCCGGGTCTGCATCGGGCCAGGTCAGCGAGCACTCTGCCGAGGGTCACCAGCGGCGGCCGGATCCGAGCGGGCCCGTCGGCGGCGCCGAGGACGCTCTCATTTCGCTGCGGGGAGTGAACAAGTACTTCGGGGATTTCCAGGCGCTGAAGGACATCGATCTGGACATCCGACGCGGCGAGGTCGTCGCCGTCATCGGTGCCTCCGGTTCCGGCAAATCCACCCTGTGCCGATGCGTGAACCGACTCGAGACCATCACGAGCGGCACCATCACCATCGATGGCCGCCCGCTCCCGGAGGAGGGGAAGGACCTCGCGCGGATGCGTTCCGAGGTCGGGATGGTCTTCCAGTCCTTCAATCTCTTCCCCCACCTCAAAGCCGTCGACAACGTCACCCTCGGCCCGACGAAGGTGCGCGGTGTCTCCCGCACCCAGGCGCAGGAGGAGGCGATGCGACTGCTCGCCCGCGTCGGCCTCGAGGGCAAGGAGCACTCCCTGCCAGCGGCCCTGTCCGGCGGTCAGCAGCAGCGCGTCGCGATCGCTCGCGCTCTCGCCATGCAGCCGAAGGCGCTCCTGTTCGATGAACCGACCTCCGCCCTGGACCCCGAGGTCATCAATGAGGTCCTGGACGTCATGACCGAACTCGCCACCGCCGGCATGACCATGCTGGTCGTCACCCACGAGATGGGCTTCGCCCGACGGGTGTGCGACCGCGTGGTCTACATGGACGGCGGCGAGATCGTCGAACAGGGCGATCCCGAGGCGTTCTTCACCGAACCCCGTACCGAACGCGCCCGCGCGTTCCTCTCCAAGATCCTCCCCCACTGACCGCTCACCCCGAGGAAAGAGGCCCATCATGACGAGCATCCGCCGCACCACGACCACTGGCCCCCGACCCGGCCGCCGCACCATCGTCGCCGCCGGCTCCGCCCTGCCCATCGGTGCGCTCCTCGCCGCCTGCGCCGACTCCGGGGACGCTCCGGAGGTGCCCGGGGGCGAAGAGGGTGAGAACGGCGACGACGCAGAGGCGACGGGGGCTGCGAGCTCCGACTACGACGCCGTCATCGCCGAGGGTCCTCTGGCCGATGACGCGACTGTCGAGGCGAGCCCCTGGGCGAGCGCCATCCGCGAGGCCGACGTCCTGCGCCGCGGTGGCACCACCACCAACCAGGTCTTCTCCCTGGAGGACCCGGCGACCGGGACCATCACCGGCTTCGACGCCGGCATCACCCAGCTGCTCGCCCGCTACATCCTGGGCGAGGACGGCGCGGACAAGGTCGACTACCTCGACACCACCGTCGACACCCGAGAGACGATGGTCGCCAACGGCACCGTGGACTGCGTGGTCGCGACCTACTCGATCACCCCGGAGCGCCTGGAGCAGATCAACTTCGCCGGCCCCTACTACCTCTCCGGCACCGCCATTCAGGTGATGGCCGACAACGATGACGTGGAGGGCCCGGAGGACCTCGAGGGCCTGCAGATGACCACGCAGTCCAACTCCACCGGACTGCAGGCGATCCTCGATCACGTCCCGGGGGCCACCGAGTCCCAGATCCAGCAGTTCGGCGACAACGAGCAGTGCCTTGCTGCCCTCACCCAGGGGCGCGTGGACGCGTACGTGCTCGACCAGGGCGTCCTGCTGGGCAACGTGGTGGCGGACGACTCGGTGAAGGTCGTCGGCGAGCCGTTCGTCGATGACCCGTACGGCATCGGCCTCTCCCAGGACCACGAGGACGCCCTGGAGTTCGTCAACACCTTCCTGGAGACCATCCAGTCCGACGACACCTGGGATCGCCTGTACGAGGCGACGATCGGCCAGGTCATCGACGGTGACGCGCCCGAGCCCCCGCAGATCGGCGACCTGCCCTCCTGAGGGCGCGCACCGATGGACGTCGTCCTCGACAACGGGCAGCTGCTGCTGCGCGGGATCGGCACCACACTGGGTCTCACCCTGGCCGGGTACACCCTGGCGCTCCTGGTCGGGACGGCCCTTGCGGTGTGCCGGGTCAGCCCCATCCCGCCGCTCCGCTGGGCTGCGACCCTCTACGTCGAGATCTTCCGCAACGTGCCACTGCTGAGCCTGCTGGTGCTGCTCGCCTTCGGGCTGCCGGACATCGGTGTGATGCTGCCGCTGTTCTGGACAGGTGTCGCGGCCCTCATGCTCTCCAGCGCCGCCTTCGTGTGCGAGATGGTCCGCTCCGGCATCAACACCGTCCCGGTCGGCCACGCGGAGGCGGCCCGCTCGATCGGTCTTGGTTTCGTCGGCACGCTGCGTCACGTGGTGCTGCCGCAGGCATTCCGGGCGATGGTGCAGCCGCTGGTCAACGTATTCATCGGGACTCTCATCGGTTCCTCGCTGTGCGCGGCGATCTCCGTCAGCGAGACCACCTACGTCACCCAGGCGATCAATATCCAGACCGCGCGCAGCGTGCTGACATTCCTGGTGGCCGGCGCGGTGTACCTGATGATCGCTCTCGGTGGCGCCTACATCGGCGCCCGCATCGAACGGGCGGTGTCCCCCGCAGCGGCGGCCAGACGCCGCACCGTCGGCCCCGGGACGATGGCATGAGCGCCGGCGCCACCCGGGTCCTGTTCGACGCACCCGGCCCCCGCGGACGGCTCAGGATCCGCGTGATCTCCCTGATCAGTGTGGTGCTGCTGGCACTCGCCGCCGCAGCGGCGCTGTGGCAGTTCGGACGCAACGGCCAGCTCGCCCCGGAGCGATGGACGCCGTTCGCCCAGGTCTCCTACATCCGCTACCTGTGGGTCGGCTTCCAGGGCACCATGACAGCGACCGCCCTGGCAGCTGTCGTCGCCTTCCCGTTCGGCCTGCTGCTGGCTCTCGGGCGTTACGTGCAGATCCCTGTCCTCAGCTGGGTGGTGACAGGGTGGATCGAGTTCTTCCGGGCGATCCCGATGCTGCTGGTGATCTACTTCTTCCTGCTGCTGGTGCCGACTCTCTACTATCAGGCGACCGGCTCACCCCTGCTCCTGCCGCCGCTGTGGATGCTGGTGGTGCCGATGATCCTGGTGAGCTCGGCGACGACCGCGGAGATCTTCCGCGCAGGCATCAAGGCCGTGGATCGCGGACAGGACGAGGCGGCTCGTGCCCTGGGACTGACCCGAGCGCAGTCCCTGCGCCACGTCGTGATCCCGCAGGCGGTGCGTTTGGTGCTTCCGGCGCTGATCCTGGCGCTGGTATCGCTGCTGAAGGACTCCACCCTGGGGTTCATCGTCGGGTACAACGAGCTGCAGAACCAGGGATCGAACCTGGTGGCCAGCACCCGCTTCATGATCCAGACCTATCTCATCGTCGCCGCGATCTACGTGGTGGTGAACTTCCTGCTCACCCAGCTCGCTCAACTCCTCGACTCCACCCTGCAGCGGCGGGCGGCCGGCGTGCCGTCCTCCGCTCGTGCCACCTAGGGACAACCTGACGAATGTGCCGACTGCTGGGCGTGCTCACTCGGGACGAGACCCCGTTGGTCGACGCCGTTCCCGACGAACTGCCGTTGTTCACAGCGCTGTCCGAACGGCACAAGGACGGGTGGGGAGTGGCCTGGTACCCGCGGCCGGGGGAAGAATCCTTGGGTGCGGAACTCTCCGGGGCGACCGGGGAGCCCCAGGTGCGGCGGGGGACCGACACCGCGCTGGCCTCCACCGGTTACGGCGAGGCGACACGGGAGGCATATGGCCCGATGATGCTGGTGCATCTCCGGCGCGCCAGCCCGGGTCTCGTGCTCAGCCTCGAGAACACCCACCCCTTTCTCGCCGGGCCGGTGGCGTTCGCGCACAACGGTCAGTTCGACCTCACGGCCCGCATCCGCTCCCGGATTCTCGACCACGGGGGCCGACAGCCGCTCGGCACCACCGATAGCGAACTGTTCTTCTCCCTCATCACGGCGCACGCCCCGGAGCTGGGGTGGGCACGGGCGACCCAGTACGCCGCAGCGGAGCTCACCGCGATCACCCGGGAAGAGGCAGGCAGGGTCCCCGAATCCCTGAACTGCCTGCTGATGACACCCGGAGCGCTCGTCGCCTATGCCCAGGCTGACCCCGCGCAGGCCCCTCCGGACCAGCCGCGCGAGGTGTACGACCTACGGGTCCGCGTGGATCCCGAGCGGGTGATCGTCAGCTCCAGCGGGTACGACCAGAACGGCTCGACGACCCTCGGCCGTGAACTTCCGGCTATTCGGCCTGAACGTTCCGACAATCCCCTGACCGCTGCCCGGTCGGGGGATTGCGTCGTTCGTCGGCCCTTCAGGGACTTCGTGAGTGCCCTGCGCGGGACGCTCCAAGACCCTCACCGACGACGGATCAGGCTGAATCGTGCCCTGACGCAATGAAAACGCCCCTGCCGGAGGAGTTCCGGGCAGGGGCGATCCATACTGTGGGTGTTACTTCACGCTGTCTCCAGCGGACTCGGTGCTCGTGCGGGCCCATGCGGGCGGCCCAGTCGGTCTCGATGCACGCGGGGTGCCCCGAGTGGGCCCGGCTCGCCTTCTGGCCTTGCGTCGCCCGAAGACCTGGACGTTCAGGGTCTGCTTCTCGCGACCGTCCTTGTCCTTGCGAGGGGTCTTGGGGACGGGCCGGGTGACCGGGTGGCCCTCCTCCACCTCCGACGGAGCCACCTCGTAGCGGCTGTGCATCAGGCGGATGGCGATGGCGATGATGCCGAAGCAG
>JAUNUA010000306.1 GCA_030538435.1 Brachybacterium sp. | reverse complement strand
CGAGACCGGGTGCGTGAGCACGGCGTCGAGGGAGGCCTCGTCGAGGGCGATGGCGGCGTAGGTGAGGTCCTCGTCGTTGGGCAGCACGAGGCGGACGCCATCCGTGGGCACCTGCAGCCCCGGGATAGAGGTGCGCAGCCCAGCGTCGCCGTCGGCCACGTCCACCTGCACGGACGCGGTGCGCAGCAAGGCACCGGAGGTCGTGGGCTCATACAGGCCCACCTTGACCACCTGGGGGCGCCGCATCGGCTCCCCGCTGACCGGGTCGGTGCCGGACTGGATCAGCACGGCCTCGGCGCCCTCCGTCTCGACGTGCAGGCGCGGCACACCCGAGGTGTGCAGCCAGGCCTGAGCCCACGCGGTGATGTCCCGGCCCGAGGCCTCCTCGAGCACTGCCATGAAGTCCGCGAGCCGCGCATTGCCCCACGCATGCCGGCGGAAGTAGGTGCGCGCGGCCTCGAGGAAGGCGTCGCGGCCCACATAGGCGGCCAGCTGCTTGAGCACCGAGGCGCCCTTCGCGTAGGTGATGCCGTCGAAGTTCTGCCGCGCCGCCTCGAGATCCACGATGTCCGCGACGATGGGGTGGGTGGTCGGCAGCTGGTCCTGGACATAGGCCCAGGCCTTGCGCCGGGCGGCGAAGGTCACCCACGCGCCGGTGTAGTCGGTGGCCTCGTCCACGCCGAGGCTGCCCATGTAGTCCGCGAAGGACTCCTTGAGCCACAGATCGTCCCACCAGGTCATCGTCACCAGATCGCCGAACCACATATGGGCCATCTCGTGCATGATCACGTTGGCGCGGCCCTCGTACTGGGCCTGCGTCGCCGGGGAGGTGAACACGAAGGCCTCGGTGAAGGTCACCAGGCCAGGGTTCTCCATCGCGCCGAGGTTGTACTCGGGCACGAAGGCCTGATCGTACTTGCCCCACTCGTAGGGGACGCCGAAGAGCTCGTGGAACAGGGTGAGACCGGACTTGGTCTGCGCAAACACGGTCTCCGGGTCGAAGTGCTCGGCCAGCGAAGCGCGCGTGAACAGGCGCAGGGGGACGGGGGAGGCACCTGTGGCATCGTGCCCGTCCCACGCGTCCTCCCACACCGTGTAGGGCCCGGCCAGCAGGGTGGTGATGTAGGTGGACTGGGGCAGCGTGGGCTCGAAGTCCACGCGCACGAGGCCCTCGCCCACGTCGAGGCGCTGTGCCTCGGGGCGGTTTGACGCGAGCACCCAGGAGGCGGGACCGGTCAGGGAGAACGTGAAGCGGGCCTTGAGGTCCGGCTGCTCGAAGTTGGGGAACACGCGGCGGGCGTCGGCGGGCTCGTACTGCGTGTAGAGGTAGGTGGCGCCGTCGGTGGGATCCACGAAGCGGTGCATGCCCTCGCCGGAACGGGAGTAGGCCGCGGTGCCGTGCACCGTGACGGTGTTCTCCTCGGCCAGCTCCGGCAGCAGGATCTGGGCCGCGCCCACCACACGGGTCACGTCCAGGTCCTCGCCATTGAGTTGAACGGACTGCACCGACTCCGCGATGAAGTCCAGGTTCACGCTGGCGCCGGGTTGGGTGCAACGGAAGCGGATCGTGGTCTCCACGGGGTAGCCGGTGACCTCGGGGTCGACGGCGTCGCGCAGGTCGGCATGGACGGTGTAGTTCTCGACGGTGATCAGGGCCGAGCGCCGAGCGGCGGCCTCGCGGGTCACGTTCGTGCGGTCGAGATCCGGGGTGTCGGCCTCGCGGGGCGTGGGGGTGCTCACGTCGCGTCGTTCCTCTCGGGGTGCATCCTGCGGGGTCCAGCATCGGCCAAGGACTGCGCCTGCCACGGGTTCACGCAGGCGGTCGCGCTCGGCAATACTTCATCCTATGTCTGAACTGTTCGAGCGCTACGCCCCTGGTCGGACTCGTCCTCGAGCCTGGGACGAGATGTTTACGGCTGAGGGTCACGTGCGTGAGCACTACGCCTCGGTGGCCCAGACGCTGGGGGAGCTGAGCCTGACCGAGGTCACCTCGCGCGCCGAGTCCATGGGCCGCACCTTCCTGGACCGCGGTGTGACCTTCGACTTCGCGGGCGAGGAGCGGGCCTGGCCCCTGGACATCGTGCCGCGCATCATCGAGGCGGAGGACTGGCGGATCCTGGAGCGCGGTGTGGCGCAGCGGGTACGGACGCTCGAGGCCTTCCTCAACGACGTCTACGACACGATGGAGGTCGTCACCGACGGCGTGGTCCCACGCTCGCTGATCACCTCCTCGGCGCACTTCCACCGGGCGGTGCACGGCTTCCGTCCCGCGGGCGGGGTGCGCGTGCACATCTCGGGGATCGACGTGGTCCGGGACGACGCCGGCACCTTCCGGGTGCTCGAGGACAACGTCCGCGTGCCGTCGGGGGTGTCGTACGTGCTCGAGAATCGCCAAGCCATGCGCAAGGCCCTGCCCGAAGCCCTGGGTGGCGTGGACCTCGCCGAGGTCGAAGAGTACCCCCGGCGACTGCTCGCGGCGCTGCGCCGGACCGCGCCCGACGGCGTCGACGATCCGA
>JAUNUA010000305.1 GCA_030538435.1 Brachybacterium sp. | reverse complement strand
CATCACCGACCAGTTCGCCGAGGCGGGGGCGCCGATGTCCACCACCACCGCGGTGATGCTCGTCCTCGCCATCGCCGCCATCGGCCTCCTCATCACCGTTCTGCCCGCGCTCGGTGAAGAGATCGGATGGCGCGGCTACCTGTGGCAGCGCCTGAAGCCCCTCGGCTTCACCGGCGCCATCACCGTCGGCGGCGTCGCCTGGTCGCTGTGGCACCTGCCGGTGGTGCTGATCGGCCACAACTACCCGGGGCTGGCGCGCCCCTGGGCGATCGCCATGTTCATCGTGGCGTGCGTGGCCATGAACTACCTGTTCGGCGCCATCACCGAACGCGCCGGCGGGAACCCGATCCCGGCGGCGTTCGCCCACTCCACCCTGAACTCGACCCTCGGCCTCGTGCTCGGGATCATCGCCACCTCCGAGACCCCGGAGGCGATGAGCTGGGTCATCGATACGCCCATCGGTCTCACCGGGATCGTGCTGATGACGCTCCTCGCCGCGCTGGTGATGCCTCGGGCGGCCCGGCGCACCTTCGGGCCCCACCCCGAGGTCCCCTCCTTCGGCACCGGGGCCACCACCGCTCGCGCCGGGGCCACCTCCGGTCGAACCCCGGGGGGCGGCTCCGGGGGAGAATGATCCTATGGATGCCCGCTCGCACCTCCGTGACGAAGTCACCGTCACTGCCAGCATGTGCGTCGGTGCCCTGACGGACCGGCCTGGGGATCATCCGGGAGAGGGCATCGCGGCCGCCAGCCACCTGGTCGACGCGGCCGAGCGCGCCCTGCACCTGCTGGTCGGCGATGCCCGCGGGGCCGGTATGACCTGGGCCGGTGTCGGCGAGGCGCTCGGGATCTCCCGCCAGGCTGCGCAGAAGCGGTTCAGCGGGCAGATACCGCAGAAGGTCATCCGGGACCGGCCGGAGGCCCCCGCGGAGCTGGTCGAGCTCGCGGTGTCCCTGCTGGAGGACGCCGCCGAGGGGCGGTTCGAGCGGCTGGATGCGCGCGCCTCGGCGCAGCTGCAGCGCAGCGCCAACGAGGCGGGGATCGCCCCGTACTTCGCCTCGGTTGTGCCGGTCTTCGGTGAGTTCATCGCCCGCGAGGAGCCCATCGTGCAGGTGTTCGGGACGGTCGTGCAGGTCACCGCCCGGGAGCAGCGGACCCGGCGCCCGGCGCGCGCCCGCGTGACACTCACCGCCGACGGGACCCTGCTGGGGATCCACTACGACGAGGACGATGACCCCGCCGGTGATCACTCATCCCCCGGGGAGCCCGCCGCCGACGGGCCAGGGTCCTCATGACGTCGCCGATGGGCAGGAGCGTGCAGCTCGGGTTCTCCGGTCGGCGCGCCGAGATCGTCGCCGACGACGTGTTCGGCGGGTGGGCGCTGCTGATCGGGGGCACAGAGCAGTCGCACGTGGACCTGGAGGAGCCGACGACGGTGCGCCACGAGTATCTGCGCCGCATCGCCCACGTCCTCGACTCCCTGCGGCCCCAGGGCACGCCGATCCGGATCGCGCACCTGGGGGCGGGTGCGCTGACCCTGGCCCGCTACGTCCAGGCCACCCGCCCCGGTTCGACGCAGACGGTCATCGAGATTGAGCGGGAGCTCGTCGATTTCGTCCGCGCTCAGCTGCCACTGCCCGCCGGGACCGATCTCACGGCGCTGGTGGGGGATGCCCGGGAGGTCATCGGCCGGCTCGACGGGGGATTCGAGGCGATCGTGGTCGATGTCTTCAGTGGCGAGGCCTCCCCCGGGCATCTCACCGAGGCGGCCTTCTTCGGGGAGCTGCTGGATGCCCTCGCGCCTGACGGCGCCCTGATCGTGAACATCGGGGACGACGCGGGGCTCGCCTTCGCGGGCACTCAGCTGCGCCGGCTCGAGGAGCAGTGCGCGGCGCGCGGTCTCGACGGGGTGCGCGTGCTGCTGGATGCGACCCTGCTGGAGCTGCGGCGCGAAGGGAACCTGGTGCTGGTCGCCGGCGGCGGCATCGACCCGTCGGCGGCCGAGCGGTGGCAGCAGGCCGGGCCGCACCCGGCGGCGGTGCTGGACCCCGACGCGGCCGCGGATCTCGCCCGCCGCATCGCGGGGCACTGACCCGGGACGTGGCAGCGTGCCCTCTCAGCGGGTGAGCCACTCCCCCGCGACCGCGATGGTGAGGTCGTTCGCCTCCGTCTCGGCGATGGTGATGCGCACCCCGTCGCCGACGTAGCCACGCACCACCAGGCCGCGGTCCCAGCAGAAGTCGGTGAACGTGCCGGTGTCCACCCCGAGCGGGAAGTACACGAAGTTCCCCTGGGTGTCCGGCAGTTCCCAGCCCTGCGCGGCGAGGGCCTGCTGCACGCGGGCACGCTCCGTGCGGATGTGGGTGGCGCGGTGGTCGAGCTCCGCGCGGGCGTCGGCCGTGAGCGTCGCGAGCCCGGCGGCCTGGGCGATGCTGCTGGCACCGAACGGCAGCGTCACCTGCGCGAGGGCGCGCGCCAGGCGCGGATGGGCGACCGCCCAGCCGAGCCGCAGCCCGGCGATGCCCTGCA
>JAUNUA010000304.1 GCA_030538435.1 Brachybacterium sp. | reverse complement strand
CTGGCACCGCCGGCTGGGAGAGGCTCCCGGGCGGCATCGGTACCCTGCCGGTGCCGCCCACGACGCGAGCCGTCGGCGCGCGGCCGGACACCCCGACGTCAACCCCGGAGCCCACCCATGTCCTCGTCCACCGAGCCGCACCACACCACCGACCGCCGCGATGCCGGGAAACCCGACAGTGGGACGACTCGGCGCGGCACACTCTCCGGGACGGGACTCGCCTACGCGATCTGCGCGTTCGTCGAGGCGTTCACCTGGGCGGGCCTGCTGGTCGGCATGTACTTCAAGCACATTGCCGGCACCACCGATCTGGGTGTGGAGGTCTTCGGTGCGCTGCACGGCGCAGCGTTCCTGGTGTACGTCGCGATGACGTTCCTCGCTGCGTTCTCCCTGCGCTGGTCGTGGAAGGTCACCGTGGTGGCGCTGCTCGCGGCGATCCCGCCGCTGTTCACCGTGCCGATGGAGATCTGGCTGCGCCGCACGGGCCGGCTCGACCGCCGTCCCGTGGAGGTCTGATCGACGTTGCGCTGAGGACGCGCAATCCCCGCGTTCACCTGCCGTTCTGGTAGCGGTCACCGGCGCTGGTCGGGCCCCGCGGTGCGGTCTATCGTGGGAATGCGCCCCATCGAGCCCGAGGAGAACCCACCATGAAGATCGTCGTCGCCGGCGGAGACGGATTCTGCGGCTGGCCCACCGCCCTGCGGCTCTCGGAGACCGGTCACGAGGTCACCATCATCGACAACCTGGTGCGGCGAGAGATCGACACCGAGCTCGGCTCGAACTCCATGACTCCCATTCTCTCCCTGGAAGAGCGTGTCGCCGCCTGGGAAGAGCTGACCGGGCGCCGCATCGACGTGCGCATCGCGGACCTCACCGACTTCCCTGCCGTCGAAGCGGTCTTCCGCGAGGTGCAGCCGGAGGCCTTCGTCCACTTCGCCGAGCACCGCAGCGCCCCCTACTCGATGATCGACCGCGAGCACGCCATCGAGAACCACCGCAACAACGTCGAGGGCACCCTGAACGTGCTCTACGCGATCAAGGACCTCGCCCCGGACTGCCACCTCGTCAAGCTCGGCACCATGGGGGAGTACGGCCAGCCGAACATCGACATCGAGGAGGGCTGGATCGAGATCGAGCACAAGGGCCGCACCGACCGCCTCCCGTATCCCAAGCAGCCCGGCTCCTTCTACCACCTGACCAAGGTGCACGACAGCGACAACATCATGTTCACCTGCCGGATCTGGGGCATCCGCGCCACCGACCTGAACCAGGGCGTCGTCTACGGGCTGGAGACCGCGGAGACTCGCCGCGACCGCCGCCTGGTGAACCGCTTCGACTACGACGCCGTGTTCGGCACCGCCCTGAACCGCTTCCTCATCCAGGCCGCCATCGGCCACGACCTCACCGTCTACGGGGAGGGTTCCCAGACCCGCAGCTACCTCAATATCGAGGACACCGTGGAGTGTGTGCGCATCGCGTGCGAGAACCCCGCCGAGCGCGGCGAATTCCGCGTGTTCAACCAGTTCACCGAGCAGTTCTCCGTCCTCGACCTCGCGCACATGGTCCAGCGCGTGGCGCGCGCCCGCGGCATCGACGTCGCGGTCGATCACCTGGAGAACCCCCGGGTGGAGAAGTACGACCACTACTACAACGCCGTGAACACGAACCTCCTCGACCTGGGACTCGAACCCCATCTGCTGACAGACGAGGTCCTCGACGAGATCCTCGCCGTCGCGGGTGGGCACACCGACCGGGTGCGCCGGGACCTGGTCCTGCCCACCGTCACCTGGCGCTGAGAGGGCGGGCGTATCCCCCGATGCGGATCGCGATCGTCACCGAGACGTTCCTGCCCAGCGTCGACGGGGTGGTGACGCGGCTGCGGCACGCGGTGGAGCATGCCCGGTCGGACGGTCACGAGGTGCTGGTGATCGCACCCGACCTCGGGGTCACAGAGCACCACGGGGCACGGGTCCTCGGGATGCCGCTGATGACGCTCCCCTTCTACCGCCAGCGGCCCTTCGCGCTACCCACCCGCCGGGTGCTGCGCGCACTGCGAGAGTTCGCGCCCGACGTGGTGCATGCCGCCCACCCGGTGTTGCTGGCCAGCTCCGGAGCGTTCGCCGCCAGGAAACTGGACCTGCCGCTGGTCGCGAGCTACCACACCCATATCCCGCGCTACCTCGATCTGTATCCCGCCTGGCGGTGGTCGACCCCCCTGATCTGGTGGCAGGCGCGCCGCAACCACGCGCTCGCGGACGTGAACCTCGTGACCAGCGAGGCGATGCGCACCGAGCTCGCCGCCCAGGGCATCGATCGCCTGCAGGTCCTGCGTCGGGGCGTCGACGCCCGCGCGTTCCATCCGCGGTTCGCCGACGCGTCAATGCGGGAGCGGCTGACCGGGGGGCGGACCGAGAGGACCCTGCTGGTCTATGTCGGCCGACTCGCCCCCGAGAAGCAGATCCGGTCGCTACGGCCGCTGCTGGAGCGGCGTCAGGACGTGGCGCTCGCCGTGATCGGCGACGGCCCGGACCGCGAGCGGCTGGAGC